>DASQYN010000441.1:0-8911 GCA_035639215.1 Burkholderiales bacterium | reverse complement strand
GTGGTTGCGCTTGCTGCGCGGCCCGTGGCCCTGGTCGCGGTGGGGCAGGATCTGCAGGTCGAGCGCCGGGTTGGCGCGGTACGACATGGCCCAGAACAGCGCGTCGGCGTTGTCCGGATCGATGTCGTCGTTCACGGCGAGGATGTACTTGCCCGCGGCGCGGTTCCACGCCGCCGCGCCATACAGAGCTCTCCACACCTCGGTGCGTGGAACATTTCTTTCCAAAACCAGAACCACCACTTTGCGCAGATTGGTGAGCGGCTCGTGCATCGAGACCCGCTTCACGCCCTGGATGCCGAGGCCCTGGCGCAGATGCTGCAGATAGAGCGGCTCGAGCGCCACACGCTTGATCAGGCTCGACTCGCTCGGCGTCACCTGGGAGATGATCGAGGTGAGGATCGCATCACGCCGGCGCGTGATGCAGGTCACCTCCATGAACGCGTTGTATTCCTGGAGGTTGACGTGGCCGTGCGACTCGCCGAACGGCGCCTCGGGCTCGAGGTACTCGGTATCGATCCAGCCCTCGACGACGATCTCGGCCTCCGCGGGCACGAGCAGATCCACGGTCTTCGCCTTGACGACGTTGATCGGCTCGCCGGCGAGCCCGCCCGCGACGTGCAGCTCGTCCATGGTCTCGGGCAGCTTCTGCGCCGAGGTGAACGCCACGCAGGGCGGCGCGCCGAGCACCACGGCCGCGGCGAGCTTCTGTCGCTTCTTTTTCGCTTTCAGCCAGTGGGTATAGATGCCGGGCCGCAGCTCGAGCGAAGGGTTCATGCCCAGCCGGCGCGGCGCCTTGAGCATGCCGCGGTAGATGCCCATGTTCTGAACGCCGGTCTCCGGGTCCTTGGTGATGTATTGCGAGAGCGTTGTGTACGGCGCGATGTCCCAGCCGGGCGTCGAGATCGGCAGCGGCAGGAGGTCGAGCCCCGCCACTTCCATCTCGTGGCAGGGCGCGCTGGCCACCACCCGGGGCGGCACCGGGCTGGCGATGGCGCGCGTCCAGGTCTCATTGATCTTGTCCAGCGGGCATCGCATGCCGATGCGATAGATCTCGCGGCTCGCCGCCAGCGCGCCGACAACGACCGGGATGTCGTACTTGCGGCCTTTCGAGTCGACGACGTGGGTGAAGAGGAAAGCCTTGCGATCCTTCTCGGCGATGCCGCCGCGGAACTGCCAGCGCACCAGCGGATGCATCTCGGTGTCCTTGTTGATCGGCCGGTCGACCCGGACGAGCAGCCCTTCGGCTTCCAGAGCTCTCAGATGCTGATGCAGGTCGGGATAGCTCATTGGACGGTGATGTTCTTTTCGCGGATCAGGCGGCCCCATTTCTCCTGGTCCCTGCGCACCATCTGCGCCAGCGCCTGGCGGCTGCCGCCCACGATGTCGCAACCTTGCGCCTCGAAGCGCGAGCGCATCGCCGGTTCCGCGAGAATGGCCGAAAGGGAGGAATGCAGCTTGTCGAGGATCTCCGCGGGGGTCGCCGCCGGCGCGAACATCGCAACCCACGATTCCGACTCGAAACCCGGGTAGGTCTCGGCGATGGTCGGCACGTCGGGATAGAAGCGCGAGCGCTCGAGCGAGCTTACGCCGAGCGCGATCAGCCGGCCCTCTTTCACGTACTGCGGTATCGCGCCGCCGCCCTGGATGAGCATGACCTGCACGTTGCCCGCGAGAAGGTCGCGGATCGCCGGCCCGCCGCCCTTGTAGTGCACGGGCACGCTATCGATGCCGGCGGTCTGCTTGAAGAGCTCGTAGGCGAGCCGGCTCGAGGACGCCGGGCCGGCCGAGCCGTAGTTGAGCTCTCCGCCCTTCTTCTTCGCGAGCGCGACGAACTCCCTTACGCTGTGCACGGCGAGGCTCGGGTGCACGAGCAGCACCTGGGGATAGCGGCAGAGCTGCATGACCGGCGCGAAGTCGCGCACCGGGTCCCATCTCAGGTTCTTGTAGAGGAACGGGTTGGTGGCGAACGTATCGAAGGTGACGAGCAGCGTGCTGCCGTCGGGCATCGACTCGGCCACCTGCTGGGTGCCGATGATGCCGCCGGAGGTGACACGATTCTCGACCACGAAGGGCTGGCCCAGCCGCTCGCCCAGCGCCCCCGCGGCGAGGCGCGCCACGAGGTCGCTCGCACCGCCGGGGCTCGAGGGCACGACGATCCGCACCGGCTTCTCGGGATACGGCTGCGCCCACCCGGTGACAGCGACGCCAATGAAAGTCAGGAAAAGCCAGCACCGCATCGTGCTCCTCCTCAGGCCACGAAGGACGCAGGATAACCGCTCCTGCGGCGGGGTTGACTCGCCTGCTATAGTAAAGACTGGCAACTTCGAAAGGAGGTGATCCCGTGAGAGATGAACAAGGCAACACCGGCCGGCAGGACTCTGACGGTGGATTCACCCTGGCTGTCGGGGGGAAATCCTAAGGACAGGAGTCCGGCCAGTATCTAGGCCGGCTGCCTAGTCGCAGCACGGAAGACGCCCCGGGCTAAGCTCCAGGGGCGTTTTCTTTTCAGGCGCTGGTGAAGAAGGTGCCGTGCCGGCGCGTGCGCTGGGCGATGGCGAGGACCACCTTGCGATAGCCGTCGACCACCAGGATGCCTACCGCGCCACGGCTGCGCGAGCCGGGCAGCAGCTCGTTGTTCGACGGTTTCGCTTCGACGACGACCGGCCTCCAGCGCTTCATGCCGCGCATGCTCGCCAGCCGCGCCCGCGACTTCAATGCGCGGGCGGGAAATAATTGTTTGCCGCCAGCAAAAACTCTACAGCGAGGCAGCGCGGTGCCAACTAGTTCACGCACGCGCGGATTTCTTACCGCACCCTCCTCGCGCTAGCATCCGTGCGGTGAGCACCGAGGAAGGCGCGACCGTTCTCTTCGCCGAGGTCGTCGGCGCGATGCGTCTTTACGACACTACCGACCATGGTCGCGCGTCGGCGGCGATCGACCGCTGCCTGAAGGCGCTGCGCGAGCACACGCGCTCGGCGGGCGGCCAAGTGGTGAAGACGATCGGCGACGAGGTGATGGCCGCGTTTCCCAGTCCCGACGCGGCGGCGAACGCGGCGACCCGCATGCAGAGCACCGTCGACACGCTGGCGCCGGTGAGCAATACGCGGCTCGCGTTGCGCGTCGGCCTCCAAGCGGGGCCGGTGCTGCGCCGGGATGGCGACCTCTTCGGCGACACCGTCAACCTCGCCGCGCGGCTGATGGGCCAGGCTTCGCCCGGACAGATCCTCACCTCGCGCGAGACCGCCGAGCTTCTCAGCCCGGCCGTGCGAACCTTCACCCGCGCGCTCTATTCCGTCGAGGTGAAGGGCAAGAGCCAGCCGGTGGAGCTCTGCGAGCTGCTCTGGCAGAGCAGCGCCGACGTCACCGACGTCGCGGGGCACGAAGCGCAGGCGGCGACGCGGCTGCGAGTGAAGCATCCCGGGGGCGAGATCGAGGCGCCGGAAGGCGGCCTCAACATCGGCCGAGACCGCGATTGCGACATTGTCGTGGTCGACGAGCACGCCTCGCGCCGGCACTGCACGATCCACCGCCGGCACGCCGGGTTCGTGATCCAGGACCATAGCGCGAACGGCACGTACGTCACCGTCGACGACGGACGGGAAATCGTCCTGCAGCGCGAGGATTTCGTTCTGCGCGGGCACGGCTGGATCGCCCTGGGCCAGCCGCGCGCCCAGAGCCGCGAGGCCCTAGAGTACTTCTGCGAGTAGCGTAGCGCCCGCTAGGCGGCGTCGGGGTCGTGGACCATCACCGCGACGATCGTAAGCTGCCGGCGCTGGCGCTTCTTCAGCTGGGCGATGGCGTCGGCGGCGAAGCTTACGTGGTCGCCGCCGCGTCCCTGGGTCTTGAAGACCGAAACCTCTCTTGCACGAGAACTCTTGTAGGTGATGACTGCCTTAAGGCGCATACGTCTTTTCTGCCGTTGGACGAATTCATAAGCTTGGCCATTCGGCGGGATTTGCGCAATGCCGCCGCTCAAGACGCCCGGATAAGGGGCGGCCGGCGCGCCTCTTTTATCATCGCCGGATGCCGGCCAGCTTCGTCTTCGACGCTCTCAAGATGCACCTGAAGGCCCGCGGCATGACCTACGCCGACGTTGCGCGCGCGCTCAAGGTGTCCGAGCCGACAGTGAAGCGCATCTTCGCCGGCCGCAACTGCACGCTAAAGCGGCTGGAAGCGATGTGCGACGTGCTGCAGATCGAGCTCGCCGAGCTCGCGCGCGGCGTGCCGCGAGCCGGCCGCCTGGTCAATCAGCTCACGCGCGCGCAGGAAGAGCAGCTCATGTCCGACCCGCTGCTGCTTTGCGTCGCCGCGTGCGCCATGCACCAGATGCGCCCGGACGAGATCGTGCGCCTCTATCGCCTCGACGAGACGCAATGCCTGAAGCTGCTCGTGCGCCTCGAGCGGATCGGCATCCTCGAGCTGCACGAGAACAATCGCATCCGCCTGCGACTCTCGCGCGCTTTCTCGTGGATCCCGAACGGGCCGATGATGCAGTTCGTGAAATCGCAGGCGCCGGAGTTCTTCGGCCATCGCTTCGATGCGCCCGGCGAGCTGATGCGTCTGGTGAGCGTGCGCCTCTCGATCGAGGCGCAGATCGCCCTGGTGAAGAAGATCGAGCAGCTCATCCAGGAGTACGCCGAGCAGCACGCCGCCGATTCGCGGCTGCCGCTCGAGCAGCGCCGTCCGGTGAGCATCCTGCTCGGCGTGCGCGCCTGGGAGCCCGCGGTATTCAAGTCGCTGCGCCGCGCCGGCCGGGCGATCCGCTAGCGACGCGCAAAATGAAAAGCCCGGCGCAGGGTTGGAACCTTGCCGGGCTTGTGTTTCCTCCGACTGAGTCGGAGGATGCTCGAGCGAACAGTAGCGGCGTTCATCGCTCGATCGAAGGTCAAAGTGCACAAGCGCGCGCCCTTTCGCTGCAACGTTCTTTAGAAGTCTTACGGATCGTGCAAGCCCGGCGGCGCGGCCTTCGCTACATTGCACGTCGATGCGGATCCTCATCGCCGCCGACGATCGCGACGCCGTCATGACGCTCGGCATCCTGCTGCGCAGCGAGGGCCACGAAGTGTGGTCGGCGCAAGCCGCGCCCGAGGTGGCGGAGGCCGTACGCGACTTCCAGCCGGATCTCGTGCTCCTCGATGTCGCCATGGACGAGCGCAGCGGCTACGAGCTTGCCGCGGAGCTCTCACACGAGCACGGCAGCCGCTGCCCCGTGCTCGTCGCCCTGACCGGCGTGAGCGGCGCCGATCGCGCGCGCGCCGAGAAGTGCGGCTTCCAGCACCTCGTCGCGAGGCCCTACGACGCCGAGGAAATGCTCGGGCTGCTCTCTTTGGTCCCGCAGTAGCGCGCGCCGCTAGGGGCCCTTGCGTGCCGGCACCGGTAGCGAGGCGAGGATGTCGAGCAGCTCCTGCGCCTCGTAAGGCTTGGTCAGGTAGTGGCTGAAGCCGACGAGCCGGCCCATCTCCCGCGCCCTCTCCTGGTGCCAGGCGGTGACGGCCACGAGCGGCGGGCAGGCGTGGCGAAGCTCCTCGCGCAGTCGCCGCGCGATCTCGAAGCCGGTCATCCCCGGCATGCCGATGTCGAGCAGCACCACGTCCGGCCGGTAGCGGCGCACCAGGTCGAAGACCGCGTCGGCGCGATAGACCTCGATGACTTCGTGACCTTCGTGCTGCAAAAGGGTCGACAGCGTGACGACGGCGTCGCGGTCGTCGTCCGCCACCGCGATGCGAAGCGAGCGCGCCGGCTTTGGCTTGTCGGCAGGCTCGTGCGTAGGCGCCATGGGGGGCTGTGTACAGGGAGCGACATTTCGCCGCTACCCTGCGAAAAAGTGTCGCCTCAGGGCGACAAGCGCCCGGGTTCGCGATAGGGCTCGCGGCCTTCTTCGGCCGCTAGCTCGGCAATCTCGTAGCAGAGCGCGGCAGCCGCTACCGCAAGGGCCGGCACCCAGACGAGCCAGCGCAGATGCGCGCGGAGAAATAGCGCGGCGAACGCCGCCGCGCCGGCATAGGCAAGGTATGCCGAAAACTCGCGCGCCGCGTGCCGCCGCTCCTTTACCGCCTCGGCGCGGCGCAGGACACGGCGCGCCGCCGTCTCGGCGATCCGGAGCAGCGCGCTGGTGAAGACGATGGTCGTCATGCCGAAACGGCTCGCCTCGCGCGCCGTCAGCCCCTGCATTCCCATGGCCAGCGCCGAAAGAAAGATGAGCGCATCGGTCGCCGCGGCGCCATCGGCCGCGAACGCGGGCCATGCGAAAGCGAAGGCCGCGACCAGCACCATCTCGACAAGAAAGAGCGGACGCAGCGAGCGCGCGGCCCGGTGCGGATGCAGCCAGGTCGCCGCGACGATGCCGCACAGGAACCCGGCCAACGCGAACGCGGAGCGCGCCGCCGCCGCGGCATCGCGCGTGCCGAGCGCGAGGCCGAGCAGGGCCGTGTTGCCGGTCATCGCCGAGGTAAAGACGTGACCGAGCAACACGAAGGCGATCACGTCGGTCGCGCCGGAAGCCGCCGACAGGAAAAGCAGCGCGGCGTCTCCGGCGCGCATGCGCTACCGGGACGCCCTCCTTTCCTCGCGGGCATTGCGGGAAAGCCCGCGCCCGTGCGCGCCCTCGGCGAACTCCTCGACGATTTTGCGGTTGAACGCCGGGATGTCTTTCGGATTGCGGCTCGAGACGAGCCCGCGGTCGACCACGACTTCCTGGTCGACCCACTTCGCGCCCGCGTTCTCGAGATCGGTCTTGAGCGAGGGCCAGGAAGTCATCGTGCGCCCTTCCACGACGCCTGCCTCGATCAGCGTCCACGGGCCGTGGCAGATCACGCCGATCGGCTTGCCTGCTTCAAAGAAGGAGCGCACGAACTGCACCGCCTTCGGGTTCATCCTGAGCTGGTCGGGGTTCGCCACGCCGCCAGGCAGCATGAGCGCATCGAATTCGCCGGGGTTCGCCTGCTCGAGCGGCACGTCCACCGAGAATCGCTCGGCATGGCTGAAGTGGTTCCAGCCCTGCACCTCACCCTGCGCCGGCGAAACGAGCTTGGTCCGCGCGCCCGCTTCCTCCAGCGCCTTACGGGGCCCGGTCATCTCCACCTGCTCGAAGCCTTCGGCGACGAGAATGGCAACGCGTTTTCCGTCCAATTTGGCCATGGTTTTCCCTCCTGGAAAGACCGAGTCGCCGCAAGTTACGTTCCTTGGTGAGGAATTGTCAGGCGGGCGCCGAAGCGGGGCGAGCCTCTGGAACAATCTGGCGCCCAGCTTCTGCCGGAGGTCGCATGAGCGTCTGTCCCGCTTCGCTCACGAAGTCGAGCCGCGCCAAGCGTCGTGCCTTCCTTGGCATGCTCGCCGCGCTGTCGTTCACCAACGCGGGACGCGCCGAGGTGCGTCCGAGCTCGCCGTTCGCGAGTCGCATCGCGCGGCGCTATCGCGTCGAGGCTTCGGCCGTGCAGCGGGTGATCACCCTGGCGGAAAGGCACTTTCCGGCCGACCCGGCCCTGCTGCTCGCGATCGTCGGCGTGGAGTCGTCCTGGCGTCCGTGGGCGCTCGGAGCGGTCGGCGAGGTGGGCCTTTGCCAGGTGCGTCCGGACATGCACGGCGCAAGCGCCAACGAGCTCGTCGACCCGGCGGTCAATATCCGCGTCGCAGCTCGGCTGCTGCGCCGCTGCTTCAAGCGTGCCCAGGGCGATATCGCCGGCGCGGTAGCGCGCTACAACGGGCGCGGCGACGCCGCCCAGGAGTACGCGGCGCGGGTACTCGAGGAGCGCCGGCGGCTCCTCGAGCCCGAGGTCGCTCAGAAGCCGATCGTCACGCCGATGCTGAGGACCGGATAGGCCTTGAAGCGCTTCAGCTCGTCCTGCAAGCGCGCCTGCTCGGCCGCAGTCTGGCTCTGCAGCGTCGAGCACTCCAACCCGGTAAGACCGGCGCAATTGGCGCTCAGCGTCGCCTTCGGCTCGCCCATGAACATCACGCCTAGGTCGGCGTAGAGGTTCACCCCGGCGCCTGCGACGTTGCCCCAGCCGATGCCGAGGTACGGCGCGGCGCTCTTCCCGGACTCCACCTTGGCATTGAAGCTGCCGGGGCCCGTCGAAGGATGGCCGGTCGCCTCGTACTTGTTGGCGTTGAAGATGACGCCGCCGGTGATGCGAAACACCGGCCCGAGGGGATGGAAGTCGAGCAGCGCGTTCAGGTTGGAGAGCTTCACGTCGCCGTCGTAGCTGACATTGGACGAGGTCTTCACGTCGTAGCCCCAGTTCAACGCCGAGTAGCCGAGGCGCGCGTCGAGGGTCGGCGCCACGCCGAACGCCACGTCCGCGCCCACGCCGGTGGTGCCGGCCTTTATTCCGATTCCCGCCGCCTGCGCGGCGCCGCTGGCGGCGAGCGCCGCCGCTAACACGAGCGCTCTTTTCATTGTTCGCTCCCTCCGAGTTGGACGCCAGATTACCGCACGCCGATGTGGCGCGCAGCGAGGAACTTCTGCTCGCGCCTCGGCGCCGCTCTCCCTGCAGCTTCCGTCACCTGCGGTAACAACGGCGGAACGATGGGCACCGTCGGCGGCGCGATGGTCGGCTACGCGGCCGGAAGAAGCTACGACCAGCACCACTGAGGGGTGCCGGTTCGGCGCTACCATGTATGCAGCTCGAGGAGGAACGCCATGGATGCTGCCTCGCCGTCGGTCCGATCGCTCGTCAGCGCCGAGGAATGGCAGCAGCGCGTCGACCTGGCGGCGTGCTATCGCCTGGTCGCGCTCTACGGCTGGGACGACCTCATCTTCACTCACATATCGGCGCGCGTGCCGGGGCCAGGGCATCACTTCCTCATCAATCCGTACGGCATGCTCTTCGAGGAGATCACGGCGTCCTCGCTCGTCAAGGTGAACCTCGACGGCGCGAAGGTCATGACGAGTCCCTACGAGATCAACCCGGCG
>DASQYN010000440.1:0-6082 GCA_035639215.1 Burkholderiales bacterium | reverse complement strand
TGAAGGCGCTGAAAGCCGTGCGCCTGGAGTGGCGCGACGGCAAGCCGGCCGAGGTGCCGGGCTCCGAGTTCGAAATTCCCGCCGACCTCGTGCTCCTCGCCATGGGCTTCGTCTCGCCGCTGCAATCGCTCCTCGACGAGCTGGGTGTCAAGGCGGACGCCCGGGGCAATGCCCGGGCTGACACGGACGGCCCGCTCGCCTACAAGACGTCGGTCGACAAGGTGTTCGCCGCGGGCGACATGCGCCGCGGCCAGTCGCTCGTCGTCTGGGCGATCCGTGAGGGCCGGCAGTGCGCGCGCGCAGTCGATGAGTTCCTCATGGGCTTTTCAGAGCTGCCGCGATAGGCAGTGAACTGAGCGCGAGCAGCGCGAACGTGGCGAGCCAGTGTTCGCCGGCGTAGTCGCCGGTGACGTGCGGTAGCGCTGCAGCGAGCAGGCGCTTTCCGTCTTCCTCGCTACCCAGCCGCGCGAAGCACCATGCGCGGCTGAAGCAGAGCCCGTCCAGGTGGCTTTGCTTAGGGTCGGCAGGGTCGTAGCCCTCGGGCGCCGCCATCAACGTCGCGAATCCCTCGGGCGCGAAGCGCTCCAGCCAGCGCCGGAAGTCGTCCTCGGCAAGCACCGCCTGCATCAGCACCGCCTCGCAAAGGCTCGGCGAGAGGAAGTCGTCGAGCGAAGGCTCGTAGGCGAGCGGCGCGCCGCGATCGCGCTCGAACCAGCGCCGCGCGCCCTCGCGGGTCGCGAGCTCGAGCGCACCGTCTCGAGCGGTTGTTGCGTAGTCGAGCGCAAGCAGACAGGCGAAGGCGCTGTTGCCGTGGCTTCCGGCGCGCACCGGATACGGCGCGGCGCGCAGGTACTCGGTCATTCGCGAGGCGATTTCCGTGGCGAGCGGCGCGAGCGCCTGCGACCAGCGCGCCGTCTGCGCGCGCAGCGCTTCGGCCTGCAGCTCGAGCAGCCACGCCCAGCCGTAAGGCCGTTCGAAGGTCCGGCCGGCCGGGGAGCGGAAATAGTCGAGCTCGCGCGCCAGCGCTTCCGGAGAGAGATGCTCGTCGAGGGTCTCGGCGATCGCCGGCGCCGAGCGTGAGACGGGATAGAGCCGCAGTACGCGCACCAGGGTCCAGTGCATATGCACGGCCGAGTGCCAGTCGTAGGCGCCGTAGAAAGCCGGATGGACTATGCGCGGCCGCAGCTCCTCGCCCGCGGAAGCAAGCCGATGGTCGATGCGCCGCGGATAATCGCGCCCGACGTTGGCCAGGGCGACGCGCGCGAAGCGCTCGGCAAGTTCCTCGGTCAGCACGCCGATCGATATTAGCTAAAATGCCCCGATGCCAGTCGACGTCATAGTGCTTGCCGCGGGCCAGGGCAAGCGCATGCGCTCGCAGCTTCCCAAGGTGCTGCAGCCGATTGCCGGGCGACCGCTCCTGGCACATGTCCTCGACGCCGCTCGCGCGCTCTCGCCGCGCAGGACGATCGTCGTGCACGGCCACGGCGGCGAGCAGGTGCGCGCCGCCTTCGCCGGCGAGGCCGTCGAATGGGTGCTGCAGGCCGAGCAGCTCGGCACCGGCCATGCCGTGCGCCAGGCGCTGCCGCGCCTTGACGGCGACGGCGAAGTGCTGATCCTGTACGGCGACGTGCCGCTGGTGCGCCCGGCGAGCCTGCAGCGCCTCGCCGAGGCCGGGCGCGACGGCCTCGCGGTGATGACCGCCGAGCTCGACGATCCCTCGGGCTATGGCCGGGTGCTGCGCAATCAGGCGGGCGGCGTCGAGCGTATCGTCGAGGAGAAGGACGCCTCGAGCGCCGAGCGCGGCGTACGCGAGATCAATGCCGGCTTCATGGCGCTCGGCGCCGGGCGCCTGCGCGAGTGGCTCGGCCGGATCGGCAATCGCAATTCGCAGAAGGAGTATTACCTTACCGACCTCGTCGGCCTCGCGGTGAACGATGGCGTGCCGGTCGTCGCGGTCAAGGTCGAGGATGCCGCCGAAGTCGCGGGCGTCAACTCCAAGCGCGAGCTGGCAGCGCTCGAGCGCGTGGTGCAGGGGCAATGGGCGAGGCGCCTGATGGACGAGGGCGTCACCCTCGCCGACCCGGCGCGCATCGATGTGCGCGGCACGCTGGAGTGCGGTCGCGATGTCTCGATCGACGTCAACTGCGTCTTCCAGGGCCGCGTCACGCTCGGCGACCGCGTGCGCATCGGGCCGAACTGCGTGCTGCGCGACGTGTCGATCGCCGCCGACACGGAAGTGAACGCCTTCTCGCAGCTGGAGGAGTCGCAGGTCGGCGCGCGCTGCCGCCTCGGCCCCTACGCGCGGTTGCGCCCCGGCTCGGCGCTCGCCGCCGACGTGCACATCGGCAACTTCGTCGAGGTCAAGGCGAGCCGCCTCGGCGAAGGCGCGAAAGCGAACCATCTCTCCTACATCGGCGACGCCGAGCTCGGCGCGCGGGTGAACGTCGGCGCCGGCACCATCACGTGCAACTACGACGGCGTGGCGAAGCACCGCACGGTCATCGAGGATGACTGCTTCATCGGCTCGGACGCGACGCTGGTCGCCCCGGTCCGCATCGCGCGCGGCTCCTACATCGGCGCCGGATCGACCATCACGCGGGACACGCCGCCCGGGCAGCTCACCGTCGGCCGCGCCCGCCAGCTGTCGATCCCGTCGTGGAAGCCGCCGAAGAAGAAGGGCTAGCGCGATGTGCGGCATCGTCGCCGCGGCGGCGCGACGCGACATCGTCCCGGTGCTGGTCGAAGGGCTGAGGCGGCTCGAGTACCGCGGCTACGACTCGGCCGGCATCGCCGTCGTGAACGGCGCCTCCCTCGAGCGGGTGCGCGCGGCCGGGCGGGTGTCGGAGCTCGCCGCGCAAACCGCCGCCCGGCATATCGGCGGGCGAACTGGCGTGGCGCACACCCGCTGGGCGACGCATGGCGCGCCCACGGAGCGCAACGCGCATCCCCACATTTCCGGCGGGCTTGCCGTTGTGCACAACGGCATCATCGAGAACCACGAAGCGATCCGCGCCCGGCTGCAGCGCGCGGGGTACCGGTTCGCTTCGGAGACCGACACGGAAGTCATCGCGCACCTCGTCGCCGAGCATCGCAAGCACACCGGCTCGCTTTTCGAGGCCGCGGTGCGCGCCGTGGACGAGCTGCAAGGCGCTTTCGCGATCGCCCTCGTCGCGGCGAGCGATCCTGAAACCGCGGTGGTAGCCCGTCGCGGCGCGCCGCTGCTTCTCGGCCTGGGCGAAGGCGAGAACTTCGCCGCGTCCGACGTCTCGGCGCTGCTGCCGGTGACCCGTCGGGTGATCTATCTCGAGGACGGCGACTGCGCCGAGATCCGCCCGGGCGGCTACCGCATTGTCGGGCGCAGCGGCGAGCGCGTGGAACGGCAGGTGCATGTCTCCGAGCTGAGCGACGCGGCCGTCGACCTCGGCCCGTACCGGCACTACATGCAGAAGGAGATCCACGAGCAGCCGGGCGCTCTCGCCAACACGCTGGAGGTCGTGACGGGGGCGAGCTCGCTGCAGGCCGGGCTGTTCGGCGCCGAGGCCGAGGAGGTGTTGCGCAACGCGAGCTCGGTCCATATCGTCGCCTGCGGCACGAGCTACCACGCCGCCCTGGTCGCCCGCTACTGGCTGGAAGACATCGCCAGCATCCCGACCCGGGCGGAGATCGCAAGCGAGTACCGCTACCGGCGCTCGGTGCCCGATCGCAACGGCCTGTTCCTCACCGTCTCGCAGTCGGGAGAGACGGCCGACACGATCGCCGCCCTCGAGCATGCCAAGTCGCTCGGCTACCGGGCGAGCGCGGCGATCTGCAACGTCCCGGAATCGTCGCTCATCCGGGCCTCGCGGCTGCGGTTCCTGACGCGCGCCGGACCCGAAATCGGCGTTGCCTCCACCAAGGCCTTCACCACGCAGCTCGGCGCGCTTTTCCTGCTCACGCTGGTGATCGCCCGGCTGCGCGGCCGTCTCGACGCCGAGAGCGAAAGCGCGCACCTCAAGGCGCTGCGCCACCTGCCGGCGGCGCTCGGCGAGGTGCTCGCCCTCGAGGCGCAGGTTGCCGCATGGGCCGAGCGCTTCGCCGGCAAGGAGCACGCGCTTTTCCTCGGCCGCGGCATCCACTGGCCGATCGCGATGGAAGGTGCGCTCAAGCTAAAGGAAATCTCCTACATCCACGCCGAGGCCTATGCCGCCGGCGAGCTGAAGCACGGGCCGCTCGCGCTCGTCGATCGCGACATGCCGGTGATCGCCGTGGCGCCGGGCGACGCCCTGCTCGAGAAGCTCAAGTCGAACCTCGAGGAGGTGCGCGCGCGCGGCGGCGAGCTCTATGTCTTCGCCGACCAGGGCGCGCACTTCCAGGCCTCCGACTTCGTCCACGTCATCGAGCTCGGCGCCCATGCCGGCAGCCTGTCGCCCATCCTGCACGTCGTGCCGCTGCAGCTCCTCGCCTATCACGTCGCCCTCGCCCGCGGCACCGACGTCGACAAGCCCCGTAATCTGGCGAAATCGGTCACCGTGGAATAATCTGCGCGGGGTAAGCTTCGCGCATTCCACTCGAGGGGGAGGAAGCCCATGAAGTTCGTCAGATGCGCCGCCGCGCTCGCCGCGTCCGTCCTGCTCGCGCCCACGGCGCACGCGCAGACCGAGATCCAGTGGTGGCACTCGATGGCCGGCAAGCTCGGCGACAAGGTGAACGAGATCGCCCAGAAGTTCAACGCCAGCCAGTCGCAGTACAAGGTCGTCGCGGTCTACAAGGGCCAGTACGACGAGTCCATGGCCGCCGCCATCGCCGCGTACCGCTCGGGCAACCCGCCCGCCATCCTCCAGGTCTTCGAGGTCGGCACGGCGACGATGATGTCGGCGAAGGGCGCGATCAAGCCGGTGTACCAGCTGATGGCCGAGCAGCACGAGAAATTCGACCCGAAGGCGTACCTGCCCGCCGTGACCTCGTACTACTCGGACACCAAGGGCAACCTGCTCTCGATGCCGTTCAACAGCTCGACGCAGGTGCTCTATATCAATAAGGACGAGTTCAAGAAGGCCGGCCTCGACCCGGCCAAGCCGCCGCGCACCTGGCCCGAGATGGAAAAGGCCGCGGCAAAGCTGAAGCAGTCAGGCGCGGCCTGCGCCTACACCACGGGATGGCAGTCGTGGGTCCAGCTCGAGAGCTTCAGCGCCTGGCACAACGTGCCGTTCGCGAGCAAGCAGAACGGCTTCGGCGGCCTCGATACGCGCCTCGAGTTCAACGGCCCGGTGCAGACAATGCACATCCAGAACCTGGGCAACTGGGCGAAGAACGGCCTGTTCACCTACGCCGGCCGCAAGGACGAGCCGCTCGGCAAGTTCATGAGCGGCGAATGCGCGATGATCACGACCTCGAGCGGCTCCTACGCCAACATCAAGGCGAACGCCAAGTTCGAGTTCGGCGTCTCGACGCTGCCGTACTACCCGAGCGTGAAGGGCGCGCCGCAGAACACGATCATCGGCGGCGCCACCCTTTGGGTGATGCAGCAGAAGAACCCGGACGTCTACAAGGGCATCGCCCAGTTCTTCACCTTCCTCTCCAGCACGGAGATCCAGATGGACTGGCACGAGTCGACCGGCTACGTGCCGATCACCCTGGCGGCGTACGAGGCGACGCGCAAGTCGGGCTTCTACGAGAAGAACCCGGGCTTCGACGTCGCGATCGAGGAGCTGAGCGGCAAGGCGCCGACCCCCAACTCCAAAGGCCTGCGGCTCGGCAACTTCGTGCAGATCCGCAACGTCATCGACGAAGAGCTCGAGGCGGTGTGGGGCGGCAAGAAGACGGCCAAGGAAGCGCTCGGCTCCGCGGTAAAGCGGGGCGACGAGCTGCTGCGGCGCTTCGAGAAGGCGAACAAGTAGCCGCCGCCTAAGCCCGCGCGCCCGGCGATGGAAAAGCGCACGCTCTTCCGGTCGCGCTGGCTGCCGTACGCGCTCGTCCTGCCGCAGATCGCGGTGACGCTGGTGTTCTTCTTCTGGCCCGCGGCGCAGGCGCTCTACTGGTCCACGCTCCTGCAGGACGCCTTCGCCGCGCGCACGCAGTTCGTGTGGCTCGACAACTTCACCGC
>DASQYN010000439.1:0-11694 GCA_035639215.1 Burkholderiales bacterium | reverse complement strand
TCCAGGAGGGCTATCCCTCGGCATGGCAGCGCATGGTGGCCGAGCATCCGGACGTCGCCTGCGGCTCGAGCAACAAGTATCAGAACTGGGAGGTCGTCGACCCCGAGAAATGGGTCCCCGAGGGCTACGCCTGCGTGCGCGTCGACTCGCGCGGCGCCGGCCGCTCGCCCGGCTTCATCGACCATTTCTCGCCGCGCGAGACGCGCGACTTCTACGACTGCATCGAATGGTCGGGCGTGCAGCCGTGGTCGAACGGCAAAGTCGGCCTGAACGGCATCTCGTACTACGGCATCAACCAGTGGCACGTCGCCTCGCTGCAGCCGCCACATCTCGCCGCCATGTGCGTCTGGGAAGGCGCCGCCGACTGGTATCGCGACATGACGCGTCACGGCGGCATCCTCAGCACCTTCTGGGCGAACTGGTACGACATGCAGGTCAAGACCGTCCAGTACGGCCTCGGCGAGCGCGGGCCGAGGAGCCGCGTCACCGGCGAGCTGGTCTGCGGCGACGCGACGCTTTCCGATCGCGAGCTGCAGAAGAACCGCGCCGATTTCGGCGAGGAGATCCTCTCGCATCCGCTCGACGACGACTATCACAAGGCGCGCTCTCCCCGGTGGGAGAAAATCACCGTGCCGTTGCTCTCCGCGGCCAACTGGGGCGGGCAGGGACTGCATCCGCGCGGCAACTTCGAGGGCTTCGTGCGCGCCGCTTCGAGGGAGAAGTGGCTGGAGGCGCACGGCATCGAGCACTGGACGCACTTCTATACCGACTACGGGCGCCAGCTGCAGCTGCGCTTCTTCGACCAGTTCCTGAAGGGCAGCGGCGACTGGCAGAAGCAGCCCCGCGTGCTGCTGCAGGTGCGACACACCGACCGGTTCGTCGAGCGCGCGGAGAACGAATGGCCGCTCGCGCGCACTCGGTGGACGAAGCTTTACTTTCATCGCGAAGGACAGCTCGAGCCGTCCAGCGGGGAAGGCACGGTGACGTTCGAGGCCATGGGAGATGGCGTCACGTTCCTCTCCCAGCCTGTCGCAAGCGAGATGGAGATCACCGGTCCGCTCGCCGCGAAGCTGACCGTTTCCTCGAGCACCAGCGACGCCGATCTGTTCCTCGTCTTTCGCGTCTTCACGCCCGACCTGCGCGAGATCACCTTCCAGGGCGCGATCGATCCGCACACGCCGATCGCGCAGGGCTGGCTGCGGGCCTCGCATCGCAAGCTCGATCCGCAGCTCTCGACGGCGTATCGGCCGTATCACACGCACGATGAAGTGCAGAAGCTGAGACCCGGCGAGCCGGTCGCGGTGGAGGTCGAGATCTGGCCCACTTCGATCGTCGTGCCGCCGGGCCACCGGCTCGCCCTCTCCGTCAGGGGCAAGGACTACGAGTGGCAGAAGTCGAGCGGCGCGCGGCTCTCCAACTTCAAGAACGAGCTGCGCGGCTGCGGGCCGTTCCTGCACGACGACCCGCGCGACCGGCCGGCGAGCGTCTTCGCCGGGCGCACTACGCTGCACCTCAAGGATTCCTATCTCCTGCTGCCGGTGATTCCATGAAGCTCTACGGGTTCTGGCGCTCGCTCGCCACGTATCGCGTCAAAGTGGCCATGGCGCTGAAGGGCATCCACGCCGAGGAAGTCTCCATCGATCTGCTGAAGGGCCGCCAGCACGACCCGGACTATGTCGCGCTGAACCCGCAGGCCGTGGTGCCCTCGCTCGTGCTCGACGAGAGCGGCCCGCCGCTTTTCCAGTCGCTCGCGATCCTCGAGTATCTCGAGGAGACGAAGCCGCGGCCGCCGCTCCTGCCCGGCGATCCGCGCGGGCGGGCGAGGGTGCGCGGCCTGGCGCTCATCGCTGCCGCCGACGGCCATCCGCTGGTCGTTCCCAGGATAAGAAATTATCTGGAGAAGGAAATGCGCCTGGACGAGCCGACCCGCAACCGCTGGCTCCAGCACTGGACGCTCGAGGCGCTGCGCGCCATCGAAGCGCACCTGAAGAACGAAAAGCAGACCGGCCGCTTCTGCCACGGGGACTCGCCGACCCTGGCCGACATCTGCCTCGCCGGGCAGGTGATCGGCGCGGTCGGCTACTTCAAGTGCGATGTGTCGAGCGTCCCGACGGCGATGCGCGTCTACGAGGAGTGCATGAAGCTCGAAGCGTTTTCGGCGCCTCATCCGCTCAAGCAACCGGGAGCTTCAGTCCATTGACGAGCGCGGGATCTTCTCGCCCCCTTGACAGGGGGGCAAGAAAGGAAAACGCATGACGCAACTTTCCATCGTCGACCGCTCGAGCCTGATGTCGGGGCTCTACGAGGAGCTCGTGCTCAAGCCGCGCGAGACGGCGGTCGTCACCATCGACATGCACCGCGGCCATCTCGACATGGAGGTGGCGACGATGCCGGCGAAGCCGGAGGACGCGCAGCGCGTCATCGCGAAAGCGCGCGAGGTTCTGGATTTTGCTCGAACCCTTCAAGTACCGATCATCCACGTCATCCTGGTCTATCGCCGGCTGCCCGGCGTGGGCAGCGAAGGCATGACCAATCCGTTCTGGAAGGCGCTGCACGCGGCGCAGGCGGAGACCGACCGCCTCACCCCGGGACGCAAGAGCACGGTGCGCGAACACAACATCGAGGGCTCGCCCGGCACCGAGATCATCCCCGAGCTCTACCGGCAGGGCGACTACGTCATCGACAACAAGAAGCGCCTGGACTGCTTCTACGGCACGGATCTTCGCTTCCTGCTCGACACGCTCGGGGTGAAGAACCTGCTGCTGATGGGCATCAACACCAACACCTGCGTGCTGAACACCTCGTTCACCGCGTTCAACTTCGACTACCGCGTGGTCGTGCTGTCCGACTGCGTGGCGAGCATGTACGGCGACGATCTGCACGTGCTCGGGCTTCAGAACGTCGCCCGTTGCCTCGGCTGGGTGATCACTAACGAGCAGCTCTTCGAAAAGCTAAAGGAGACGCAACATGAGCTTCAACCGTAGGCGATTCATCCAGGCGGCCGGCCTTTCCGCGCTTGGCGTGCCATTTGCGGGGCGAGCGCAGGCGGGCCCCATCCGCGTCGGACTGGTCACGGTGAAGACCGGGCCGCTCGCCTCGGGCGGCATCGACATGGAGCGCGGCCTCACCCAGTACCTGAAGGAGAGGAACGACACGCTCGCCGGGCGCAAGGTGGAGCTGATCGTCGCCGACGGCGGCGGCGTTCCGGCGCAGACCCGGACCAAGATCCAGGAGCTGGTCGAGCGCGACAAGATCCACGTCATGATCGGGCCGCTCGACACCGCCTCGGCGCTCGCCTCCGACGACTACATCCGCCAGGCACAGCTCCTCACGCTGTCGGTCGCCGCGGCGGAGGACATGACGCAGCGAAAGCCCAATCCCTGGTTCACGCGCGGTACCTCGACCTCCTCGCAGTGCTCGATGCCGCTCGCCGACTATGCGGCGAAGACGCTCAAGTACAAGCGCATGGCGGTGCTCGCCGACGACATCGCCTACGGCCACGAGATGTGCGCGGGCTTCATGCGCGTGTTCGAGGACAACGGCGGCAAGGTGGTGCAGCGGCTGTTCTCGCCTCTCACCGTCCCGGACTACGGGACGTACCTCGCGCAGCTGAAGACCGACCTCGACGCCATCTTTCTCGGCTACGCCGGCTCGAACGGCTTCCGCTTCCTGCGCCAGTTCAACGAGTACGGCCTGATGAGCAAGATCAAGCCGATCGGCGGCATGACCGCGCTCGACGAGGCGGTGCTGCGCAACATGGGCGACGAGGCGCTCGGCATCGTCACCTCGTGCTGGTACTCGGCGGAGATCGACAACCCGATCAACCGCAGGTTCGCCGACGAGTTCCGCAAGGCCTGGAAGTACGACCCGGGCTTTTACGCCGCGGCGACCTATACCGAGGCGGCGGTGCTCGAGGGCACGCTGAAGAAGATCGGCGGCAGGATCGAGGACAAGCCGGCGTTCATGAAGGCGGTGCGCTCGGGTACGTTCGACACCTGCCGCGGGCCGGTGCACTTCGACCAGTACGGCAACGTGGTCGGCAACATCTACATCCGCAGGGTGGCGCGCAAGGAGGGCCGGCTCGTCAACTCGGTGATCCACACTTATCCGAACGTGAGCCAGTTCTGGCACTACAAGCCCGAGGAGTTCCTGAAGAACCCGGTGTACTCGAGGGACTGGCCGCCGGCGAAGAACCTCGAGAACTGATTTGCAGTACTGGGCGATCCAGACGCTCAACAGCCTGGCGCTGGGAGGCCTGCTGTTCCTCCTGGCCGCCGGGTTCTCGCTCATTTTCGGGCTGATGCGGATCGCCAACCTGACGCACGGCGGCCTGTTCATGCTCGGCGCCTATATTGGCGTCACGGTGCTGAGAAGCGTGCCGAACCTCTGGCTCGCGGCGCTCGCCGCGGCGGCGGCGGTGGCGCTGTTCGGCGGCCTGCTCGAGCGCTTCATCCTGCGCAAGCTCGGCGGCAACGTGCTCTCGCAGGTGCTGGTGACGCTCGGCGTGTCGTTCATCATCGCCGACGCGTGCCTTCTCACCTGGGGCGGCGACCCGAT
Organism: Burkholderiales bacterium; assembly: GCA_035639215.1. Taxonomy (GTDB): domain Bacteria; phylum Pseudomonadota; class Gammaproteobacteria; order Burkholderiales; family SG8-39; genus SCGC-AG-212-J23. Next base: position 7,137 of record DASQYN010000439.1, on the reverse strand, counting down.
CCCGCTGCCGACGCCGCCCTCGCTGCAGCTGCCGGTGCGCGTCGCCGGCTTCATCTTTCCCGCCTACCGGCTCGCCGTGGTGCTGATCGCGATCCTGGTCGCCGCGATCCTGTATCTGCTCATGGAGAAGACCCGGCTCGGGGCGATGATCCGCGCCGGCGTCGACGATCCGGACATGGCGCGCGCCGTCGGCATCCCCGTGTCGCGGCTCTTCACGACGGTCTTCTGCCTGGGGGCGGCGCTTGCCGGTGCTGGCGGCGTGATCGGCGGCCCGATCATGTCGGCCTATCCGGGCCTCGACGGCGACATGCTGCCGCTCGCGCTGATCGTCGTGATCCTGGGCGGCGTCGGCAGCCTGCTCGGCGCCTTCGCCGGGGCGTTCATCACCGGCTTCGTCTACACCTTCGGCGTGGCGCTGCTGCCCGACCTCGCCTACGTCATCCTCTTTCTGCCGATGATCGTGGTGATCGCCTTCCGGCCGCGCGGCCTGTTCGGAAAGTTCGCCGCGTGAGCGGGAGAATCGTCGCCGTCATTTCCCTTCTCCTCCTCGCCGCGCTACCCCTGGTGTCGGGCGAGTACTACATCAACCTCGCAAGCCAGATCGTCATCTTCGCGGTGTTCGCGGCGAGCATCAACCTGCTGCTCGGCTACGGCGGCCTCGCCAGCCTCGGGCACGCCGCCTACCTCGGCGTCGCCGCCTACCTCTCGGCGCTCATGTACCTCAAGCTGCACTTCGCGGCGTGGCTGAGCGCGCCGCTCGCCCTGCTTGGCACGACGCTGATGGCGGGCGCCTTCGGGCTGATCGCGCTGCGCGCCACCGGACTCGGCTTCCTCATGCTCACGCTCGCGCTCTCGCAGGTGCTCTGGGGAACCGCCTACCGCTGGGTGGCGGTGACCGACGGCGACAACGGACTGCGCGGGCTCGCGCGCCCGATGCCCTTCGGCGTGAACCTGGACGACGCCGCCGCGTTCTACTGGTTCACGCTGGCGATCGGCGTGCTGGCGGTCTGGATGATGGCGCGCTTCGTCGCCTCGCCCTTCGGCGCGGCGCTGCGCGGCACGCGCGACCAGCCGCGGCGCATGAGCGCGCTCGGCTACGACGTGTGGCTGATCCGCTGGATCACCTTCGTCTACGCCGGCTTCTGGGGCGCGGTGTCGGGCCTGCTGTTCGTCTACTACCACAAGTACATCCATCCGGTTTCGCTCTCGCTCTCCAACTCGGCCGAAGGCCTGCTGGCGGTGATCGCCGGCGGTTCCGGCACGCTCGCCGGGCCGCTGGTCGGCGCGGCGATCGTGATGCTCGTCAAGAACTACCTCTCGGCGACCATCGAGCGCTGGAACATGCTGCTCGGCTTCATTTTCGTCTTCATCGTAGTGCTGATGCCCGAGGGGCTCGGGCCCGGCCTGCGGCGCTACTGGCACGAGCGCGTCAGATACCGCATCGGCCTCTCTTTCTCGGCCGCGCCAGTCGTGGCGGCGCTGCTGCTCACGCTGTACTTCGCCGCCATCGGCCGCCAGGTCTCGGGCTGGGACTTCGTGTTCGTGCGCGTGCTGCTCGTCGGCTACGCGGTGACCGTGTTCGTCGCCCTGCCGCTCTACAACCTGCTGCGCCGCTTCCTGCCGATGCACGTCGTCCTCTGCGTCGCGGGCGGCGCGTTCTACGCGCTCATCGCGCTTGGGCTGATGCGCGGCTTCTCCCGTATGAGCGGCCAGCCGGGCGTCAACCTCGGCCCGCTGCCGGTGCTCGTGGCGATCGGCGCCGCGGCCGGCGCTGCCTTCTGGCTGCTGCAGCGGCGCCTTGCCCCTGCCGCTCCGAAAGCATGACCGCGCTCGCGATCCGCGGCCTGAAGAAGTCCTTCGGCGGCCTGCCGGCGATCAGCGACGTCTCCCTGGAGGTCGGCGCGGGCGAGCGGCGGCTGATCATCGGCCCGAACGGCGCGGGCAAGACGACGCTCTTCAACCTGATCACCGGCGACCTGCGAGCCGACGCGGGGGAGATCCGGCTCTTCGGCGAGCCGGTGACGCGCTTCGCCACGCACCTGCGCGTGCAGCGCGGGCTCGCGCGCACCTACCAGATCATCACGCTTTTTGCGAAGGACAGCCTGGAGCACAACATCGCGCTCTCGCTGCTCGGCCTTTCGCGCAGCCGCTGGAGCCTGTTCGGCCGCATCCCGGCCGCGATCTACGGAAAGGCGCGTGAGGTGCTGGGCAGAGTCGGGCTGGAAGCGCACGCCGCCCGGCCGGTCGCGGAAGTGGCCTACGGCGACAAGCGGCGCATCGAGATCGCGATGGCGCTCGCGCAGAGCCCGAGGCTGCTGCTGCTCGACGAGCCGCTCGCCGGGCTCTCCCGCGAGGAGCGCGTCTCGGTGAAGGCGCTCATCAGCGAGGTGCCGCGCGATGTGACGGTGGTGATGATCGAGCACGACATGGACACCGCGCTCGACATGGCCGAGCGGATCACCGTGCTGCACTACGGGCGGGTGATCGTCGAAGGCACGCGCGCCGAGGTCGTCGCGGACCCGAAGACGCGCGAGGTCTACCTTGGCCACTGAAGCGCTGGCGCTGGAGGGCATCGATGCGCTCTACGGCGAGAGCCATGTCCTGCACTCGGTGAGCTTCGCGCTGCAGGCGGGACGCGTGCTCGCCCTGCTCGGGCGCAACGGCGCGGGCAAGACGACGTGCATGAACACGGTGATCGGCTTCCTGCCGCCGCGCTCGGGCTCGGTGCGGCTTTTCGGCCGGCCCGTGGAGCGCCTTTCGCCCGAGGCGATCGCGCGCCGGGGCATCGGCCTCGTGCCGCAGGGGCGGCGCGTCTTCCCGCGCCTGACGGTGCGCGAGAACCTGCTGGTCGCGTTCCGCAAGCGCTCGGCGTGGAACGTCGAGAAGGTCTTTGACTTGTTCCCAAGATTGAAAGAAAGACAGGGCCAGGATGCCGGCTCGCTTTCCGGCGGCGAGCAGCAGATGCTCGCCATCGGCCGTGCGCTGATGGGCAACCCGAGCGTGCTGCTTATGGACGAGCCGTCGGAAGGCCTCGCGCCGCTGATCGTCGCGGAAGTCGGCCGCACCATCGCGCGGCTGAAGCGCGAAGGCCAGTCGATCGTGCTCGTCGAGCAGAACATCCAGCTCGCCTTCGGCCTCGCCGACGACGTGGTGATCCTCAACACCGGGCGCGTCGCCTTCGCCGGGCCGGTCGACGCCGTGCGCGGCAACGAGGCGCTGATCACCCAGCACCTCGGAGTTTTCTGATTGCGGGCAGCCATCCATTCGCTGACAAAAAGGAACACACCATGATGTACAGCTGCGCCCCGGCGGCGCGCGGCGGCTCGGCCGCCGTGGTCAAGAAGAGAGGCAAATCGCTGCGCGTCGACATTCACTGCCATTACCTCAACGGCGACGTGGCGGCGCGTGTGGGGCTGCCGCCGCCGGAGGCCGATTACCTGCTCAAGTTCTCGAACGAGAAGACGCGCGAGGTGAACGCGAAACAGGTCCGCGAGCGCGGAGCGAAGCTCACCGACATCGAGCTGCGGCTGAAGGACATGGACCGCATGGGCATCGACGTGCAGGCGGTATCGCCAGCGCCGCACCAGACCTATTACTGGACCGATGCGGGCATGGGCCAGGAGCTGGCGCGCGCGGTGAACGAGCGGCTCGCCGAGATCGCGGCGCAGCACCCCGCGCGCTTCGTGCCGATGGGCACGGTGCCGCTGCAGGACGTCTCGCTCGCCGTCTCGGAGCTCGAGCATTGCGTGAACAACCTCGGCATGCGCGGCGTGGAGATCAATCCGAGCGTGAGGGGCATGGACCTGACCGACGAGCGCCTCTCCCTGGAGCGCTTCTTCGCCAAAGCCGAAGCGCTGGGCATCGTCATCTTCATGCACCCGATCGGCTTCACGCACGGCGAGCGGCTCTCGAACCACTACTTCAACAACGTGATCGGCAACCCGCTCGAGACCACCGTGGCGGCGAGCCACCTGATCTTCGACGGCGTGCTCGAGCGCCATCCGAAGCTGAAGATCGTGCTGCCGCACGCCGGCGGCTTCCTCGCCCACTACTGGGCGCGCATGGACCACGCCTGGCGCGCCCGGGCCGACTGCCGCGGCCGGATCACCCGCAAGCCCTCGAGCTACCTGGAGCGCTTCTATTTCGACACCATCACCTTCGACCGCGGCATGCTCGCCCACCTGATCGAGCGCTTCGGCGAGGACCACGTGCTGCTCGGCACCGACTACCCGTACGACATGGGGATGGAGCAGCCGGTCGAGTTCATCAGCGGGCTGCCGAAGCTGTCGGCCAAGGGCAAGCAGGCGATCATGGGCGGCAATGCCGCGCGGCTGCTGAAGATTGATTACAATCGCGCGCAAAGGAGGAGGTCCCGATGAATTTCACCCGTAGGAAGGTCCTGGGAGCCGTCGGCGCGGGCGCGCTCGCGGCGAGCATCCCCGGCAGGCGCGTCTTTGCCCAGCAGAATGTGGTCAAGATCGGCATGAGCATGCCGCAGACCGGCTCGCTCGGCGCCGGCGGGCAGGCGGCGCTGGTCGCCTTGCGCATGTGGGTCGACGACGTGAACCAGAAAGGCGGCCTGCTCGGCAAGAAGGTCGACTTCATCGTCTACGACGACCAGACCAACCCCGCCAACACGCCGGGGATCTACACCAAGCTGCTCGAGGTCGACAAGGTCGACCTGCTGATCGCGCCCTACGGCACCGTGCCGACCGCGCCGATCATGCCGCTCGTCAAGCAGCGCGGCAAGCTGCTGATCGGCAACTTCTCGTTCCAGGTGAACCATTCCGTGCAGCACGACATGTGGTTCAACAACTCGCCGTGGAACGACGCCTCGAGCTGGTCCGACGGCTTCTTCAAGGCCGGGCAGAAGGCGGGCGCCAAGACCGTCGCCTTCCTCGCCGCCGACCAGGAGTTCGCGCAGAACCTTGCCAACGGCGCCCGCACGCTGGCGAAGAAAGCCGGCATCAAGTCGGTCTACGACCAGAACTACCCGCCGACCACCACCGACTTCTCCGGGCTGATCCGCGCGGTGCGCGCGGCGCAGCCGGAGATCGTCTTCGTCATGTCCTACCCGAACGACTCGGTGGCGATCGTGCGCGCGGTGAACGAGATCGGCATCGGCTCGAGCGTCAAGCTGTTCGGCGGCGGCATGGTCGGCCTGCAGTTCACGCCCAACATGGTCAACCTCGGCAGCCAGCTGAACGGCATCGTCAACTACAACTCGTACGTGCCGGGCATGAAGTATCCGGGCATCGACGAGTTCCTGCAGCGCTACTCCAAGAAGGCCGCGGAGGCGAAGGTCGACCCGCTCGGCTTCTACCTGCCGCCCTTCAACTACGCGATCGGCCAGATTCTCGAGCAGGCGACGCACGCGGTCGGCAGCTTCGACGACAAGAAGCTCGCCGCCTGGCTGCACGGCCACGAGGTCAAGACGATCGTCGGCCCGATCCGCTGGGACAAGAGCGGCGAGTGGGCCAACCCGCGCGTCGTGCAGGCGCAGTTCCGGGGCGTCGACGACAAGGACCTCGAGCAGTGGCGAAAGCCCGGCAAGCAGGTGGTCGTCTATCCCGACGAGTACAAGACGGGCGACGTGATCGCGCCGTTCGACAAGGCGCGCAAGGCCAAATAGCGAAGATCGTCCGGAAAGGCGCGGCGGGACCGCGCCTTTTTTTTGGGGGCTCATGTTCTTCAGCTGGGACCTGCTGACGGAGGCGCTGCTGTTCGGCGTGCTGCTCGGCTGCTTCTACGCGGCCGTCAGCATCGGCCTGTCGGTGTCCTTCGGCCTGCTCGACGTGCCGTATGTCGCCCACCCGGCGGTCATGGTGCTCGGCTCGTACTGCACCTTCATCGTCGCCGGCTGGGGTGTCGACCCGATCCTCGCCGGCCTGGCGCTGATGGTGCCGTTCTTCTTCCTCGGCGTTCTGATCTACCGCTTCTATTACGAAGCTTTCGAGAAGCGGGGCGCGGACGCCGGGGTGCGCGGCCTCGCGTTCTTCTTCGGCTTCGCCTTCATCATCGAGGTCGGGCTGATCCTGGTCTTCGGCGTCGACCAGCGCCTGGTGCAGGCCGGGTACATCGGCTCGAGCCTCGAGCTGCCCGGCGACTACCGGGTGCCCTACCGGATGCTCGTCGCGTTCGGCGTGGCGCTGCTCCTCACCTTCGCGCTGAGCGTCTACCTGTCGAAAACCTTCACCGGCCGCGCGATCAAGGCGGTGGCGCAGGACCAGGCGGCGCTGCGCCTGATGGCGGCGAACCCGGTGCGCATCAAGCAGTGGGCCTTCGGCATCGCCACGGCGGTGAGCGCGCTCGCCGGCGCCATGCTGATCATCGTCGGACCGGTCGAGCCCGCCATGGACCGCGAGTACATCGGCCGCACCTTCTGCGTGGTGGTGCTGGCGGGGCTGGGCAGCATGACCGGCACGCTCGCCGCCGGCCTGATCCTCGGCATCGTCGAGCAGATCGTGCTCATCTTCTTCGGCGCCTCGTGGGCGCCGGCGGTCGCCTTCGGCCTGCTGCTGGTGGTTCTCGGCATACGACCGCAGGGACTCTTCGGAAGATGAGCGGAAGATGAGCGGAAGATGAGCGGAAGATGAGCGGGAGATGAAAACGCACGGCGCGTACTGGATCGCGGTCGTCGTGCTGTTCATCGCCGCCCTGGCCGCGGCGCTCGCGCCGGTCAACGAGTATTTCTTCTACGCCGCCTTCGTCGTGCTGCAGTTCGTCGTCCTCGCCACCGCCTGGAACATCCTCGGCGGCTACGCCGGCTACGTGAACTTCGGCACCGGCGCCTTCTTCGCCATCGGCGCGTACACCGCCACGGTGCTCTTCAAGTGGCTCGGCGCGCCGCTCGCGGTGCAGATCGCCGCCGCCGCGGCGATGAGCGGGCTGCTCGGCTTCGGCGTCGGGCTGCTGACGCTGCGCCTGCGCGGCATCTTTTTCGCCATCGCCACCGTCGCGGTGACCTTCATCCTGCAAACGCTGATGATCAACTGGCGCTACGTCGGCGGCGCGACCGGGCTGCAGCTCGAGCGGCCCGCGGTGCTCGAGCCGTTCGAGACCTACACGCGGATGCTGTTCGTCGTGGTCGCACTGCTCGCGCTGATCGCCGTGTCGGTCGCGCGCTACGTGCAGGTG
>DASQYN010000438.1:0-6892 GCA_035639215.1 Burkholderiales bacterium | reverse complement strand
GCCGCGGAAGCCGAAGGCGAGCGCGCAGAAGATGAGCACCGCGGTGGCGAGCAGCGCGCAGTACTCGGCGCGCATGTTCCAGACCAGCAGCGCGTAGATGAGCACGGCGAACGGGATCGGGAAATACCACCCGTCGCGCATGACGGCGCGCGTGCGCGGCAGGTTCTGCGCCGGCTCGCCATGGATGCCGCGCTTCGCCGCTTCCAGGTCCACCTGGCAGAAGAGCGCGAGGTAATAGAGCACTGCCGGGATGGCGGCGGCGATGCACACCGAGGCGTACGAGACCTGCAGCACCTCGGCCATCAGGAACGCCGCCGCGCCCATGACCGGCGGCATCAGCTGGCCGCCGGTCGAGCCGACCGCCTCCACGGCGGCGGCGATGGTGGCCGGGAAGCCGGCGCGCTTCATGAGCGGGATCGTCACCACGCCGACCGCCGAGACGTTCGCCACCGCGCTGCCGGAGATCATGCCGAAAAAGGCGGAGCCGACGACCGCGATCTTCGCCGAGCCGCCGCGGTAGCGGCCCATCCACGCCCGCGCCAGGTCGGTGAAGAACTCCGAGCCGCCGCAGCGCGCCAGGATCTGCCCCATCAGGATGAAGGGGACGACCACCGACACGCCGATGTTGAGCGGGCTGCCGAGCAGCGCGTTGGTGTCGAGGCCTTCGTAGACGAGAAGGCGCGTGAACTGCACCGGGCGCGACTGGAAGATCCCGGGCAGGTGGTCGCCGAAGAGCGCGTAGACCGCGCCGACCAGCACCACCATCACGAGCGGCGCGCCCGCGGTGCGGCGCGTGCCTTCGAGCACCAGCACGATCAGCGCGGCCGCCATCAGCACGCCCTCGAGCGGCCGCGACGTGAGCTCGTTCTGCAGCGCCGGGTAGCGCCAGGCGACGTACAGGCAGAGCGCGAGGCCGAGCCCGCTCGCTAGCGCCTCCCACCAGCGCAGCCGCGCGGGCAGGAAGGCGAGCGCGAGGGCGAAGCCGAGGACCGTGACCAGGAACTGCTCGGTATAGAGCCCGAGGCCGAACCAGGTGCGCGGCAGGTCGAGCACCCACGCCACGACGACCAGAACGAGGGCCGCCTGGAGTGCCAGGACGGCCCTGTTACGCATCGGTCAGAGCCCTTTTTCCTTGTAGAACTTGAGCGCGCCGGCGTGGTAGGGCGCCGGCATCTGCTTGTGGATCTGGTTCGGATCCCAGATGCCGAACGCCTTCAGGCTCTCGGCGAGCTTCGGCTTGTTCTCGTACATCGCTTTCGCGATCTTGTAGACCGTGTCGTCCTTGACGTGCGAGCCGACCGCGAGCAGGTAGTCGTACGCCATCAGCTTGGTCGGGCCGTCCAGGCCAACGAACGCCGGCGAGGGCTTCACCGTGGTGATATAGGCGTACGGCATGAGCTTCTGCATGCGCGCCACCGACTGCGGGTCGTCGGGCGTGGGCAGGTAGCGGATGCCGCCGACCGTCTTGTCGACCTCGGCCACTTTCGCCGCGCCGAGCGCGAAGAAGCCGCCATCGAGCTTGCCTTCCATGAAGTCGTCGGCGCCGCGAATCACGTTCGGCACGAGCACCGGCACGATGTCTTTGCGCTCCAGGCCGCCGGTGGCGATGATCGCGTCGACGATGCGCTCGAGGGTGAGCTGCGCCGAGTAGCCGTACGGCAGGCGCTTGCCCTTCAGCTCGGCGAGCGACTTGATCGGCGAGTCCTTGCGCACGAAGATGCTCGAGTAGAGCGGGAAGATGACGCCGAGCACGCGCAGGTTCGCCTGCTTTCGGCCCTTGTACATGCCCTCGCCCTTGGTCGCTTCCTCGATCTCCATCACGTTGCACACCGCGAGGTCGAGCTCGCCCGAGTTGACGAGCGGCAGCACGGCGCTCGAGCCCGAGTAGGGCTGCACCCGGCTTTGCACGCCCGCCTCTTCCGACATCACGCGCGCGATCGCCGCGCTCATGTTGTAGCCGATCGAGCCCTGCGGCGCGCTGCCGAAGCCGAGCACTTGCGCCTTCGCGGCCAGGGGCAACGCCGCGACCAGCAATGCGAAAAGCATTCTTTTCATGGCCATCCTCCTCGTGAGGCGGTGATTGTAACTAGCTTTCGTACACCGACACCTCGACCAGGTTGAGGTCGGGGTCGCGCACGTAGACCGAGCGCATCGCGCCCTTCGCGCCGGTCCGCGCGACCGGCCCTTCGATGATGGAGACCTTCGCCTTTTCCAGCCGCTTCACGACTTCATCGAGGGAAATGGCGGCGATGAAGCACAGGTCGAGCGATCCGGGGACCGCGACGTGGGCACGCGGCTCGAACTCCCTCCCCCACTCGTGCAGGTTGATCTTCTGCGCGCCGAAATTGAACGACAGCCGCTCGCCCCCCGGCGTCTTGAAGCGCACCAGCTTCATCCCGAGCACCTCGGTATAGAAGCGGATGCACGCCGCGGTGTCGCGCGTGGTGAGCACTATGTGGTCGATGCGATCGATCATGAGCCCTCCGGGAAAATGGTGACAGTCACCATTTAAATGACCTTCGCATTGCGCAGCCGCGCTATCTCGGTCTCGCTGAAGCCGAGCTCGCCGAGAACCGCGTCGGTGTGCTCGCCGAGCTTCGGCGCGGCCGTGCGGATCCCGCCCGGCGTCGCCGAGAGCTTCGGCACGATGCCCGGCACCTTGAGCGGCTCGCCGTCGCCGGCGAGCACGTCCTGGATCATGCCGCGCGCCGCGTAGTGCGGGTCGCGCGCGATGTCGGCGGCAGTGTAGATCCGGCCGGCGGGCACTTCCGCCTCTTCCATGGTCCTCAAGACTTGAGAGAGGTCTCTTTCCATCGTCCAGGCGGCGATCGCCTCGTCGATGCGCTGCATCTGCGCCGCGCGGCCGTCGTTTCTCGCCAGCGCCGGGTCGTCGCGCAGGTCGTCGCGGCCGATCGCCGTCATGAGGCGGCGGAACAGGCTGTCGGCATTGCCGGCGATCAGCACATAAGCGCCGTCGCGGCACAGATAGAGATTGGAGGGCGCGATGCCCGGCAGCGCGGAGCCGCTTCGCTCGCGCACGTAGCCCTGCGCGTCGTACTCGGGCAGCAGGCTCTCCATGCAGTTGAACACCGCCTCGTAGAGCGCCACATCGACCACCTGGCCCTTCCCGGTCCGGGAAACTTCGTGCAGCGCCATGAGCGCGCCGATCACCCCGTGCAGCGCGGCGATGGTGTCGCCAGTGGAAAGGTTCGGGCGCGCCGGCGGCCGATCGGGAAAGCCGGTGATGTAGCGAAAGCCGGCCATCGACTCGGCGATCGCGGCGAAGCCGGGGCGGCTGCGGTAGGGCCCGCTCTGTCCGTAGCCGGAGATGCGCACCAGCACGAGCTTCGGGTTCTCGCGCGAGAGCACGTCCCAGCCGAGGTGCCACTTCTCCAGCGCCCCGGGCCGGAAGTTCTCGATCATGATCTGCGAGCGGCGCGCGAGGCGCCGCACGATCTCCTGCCCTTCGGGCCGGCGCAGGTCGCAGGTCACCGACTTCTTGTTGCGCGCCTGGACGTGCCACCAGAGCGAGGTGCCGTTCCTCATGCGCCGCCACTTGCGCAGCGGATCGCCCTCCTCGGGCGGCTCGATCTTGATCACCGCGGCGCCGAAGTCGCCGAGCGTCTTGCCGCAGAACGGCCCGGCGATCAGGCTCCCGAGCTCGAGGACGGTGATGCCGGAAAGCGGTCCTCCTGCCATCGGGAGAATTGCGACCCTGACCCCGAATTAGCGGCGCTTGAGCAGGCGCAGCGGGTTGTATTCGAGCACGCTCTCGCCGCGCTGGTTGAGCACCTTGTTGGCGAAGCGCACCAGGCCGCGGTCGCCTTTGGAGGTGAGGCGATGCTCGATCACCTCGCACTCGACGTGCAGCGTGTCGCCGACCAGCGTGGGCGCCTTCACGTCGAGGGTGGCGTTGAGGAAGGCGAGGCCGGTGTCCTGCATCGTCGGAAGCAGCAGGCCTTCGGCGAACGAGTAGACGAGCGCGCCGGGAACCGGGCGGCCCTTGATGGCGCGGCTGGCGTCGTCGGCCACCGCGAAGAGCTCTTCGGTGAGCCAGGTGAGGTTGACGAACGCGGCGAGGTCGGCTTCGGCGATGGTGCGCCGGTGGCTGCGGAAGCGAAAGCCGGGCTTCAGGTCCTCGAAGGCGAAGCCGCGGCCGACCACGGGAACGGCTTCGCTCATCGCCCTTTTCTCGCGCTCCTGACCTTCATTTCTTGTTGAACTCGGAGCGAGCGCGCTCGAACGCCTCGTGCATGCTCTTCCACGCCTGGTCGGCGCCGCGCATGAGATCGAGCTGCTTCAGGTACTGCTCGCGCAACCGGTCCTGCGCGGTGGCGGCCTTCGCCTCCCAGTCCTTGACCTGCGCATTCCACTGGTCGAGCTGCCCCTTCAGCTTGGCGACGTACTCGTCCTGGGTCATGGCATGATCCCCCTCGGATGAACGCGACGATTCTAGAGCAATGACCGACTCGCTTGGCCCGCGCGGCAAGTTCGCGGTGCTCGCGCCGTCCACCAACACCTCGGTGCAGCCCGAGTACGAGGCGCTGCGGCCCTGGGGCGTCACGCACCACCACTCCCGCCTGGTCATCCCGGACACGCGCGTCAGCGACGACGCAAGCTTCATGGCGATGATGGACAACATCCGCGGCGCGCTTTTCCCAACCCTCGAGGCGGCGCTCACCTGCCATCCCGACTACGTGATCCTCGGCATGTCGGCCGAGACGTTCTGGGACGGCCTCGCCGGCAGCCTGCAGCTGAAGAAGAAGCTGGAGAAGACGGCGAAGGTCGGCGTGGCGATGGGCTCGGACGCCTGCCGCGCGGCGCTGCGCGCGTACGGCCGCGGCATCCGGCGGCTGGGCATCATCACCCCCTACATGCCGGCGGGCGACCGGCAGGTCCGGCGCTTCTTCACCGATTGCGGCTACCGGGTCGTCAACCTGCTCGGTTTGAAGTGCCGCAGCCCGGTGCTGATCGCGCACGAGTCGAAAGAGCGGCTGCGCGACGCCATCCTCGAGGTAAACCGCGGCCGGGTGGACGCGATCGTGCAGGTGGGAACCAACCTCGCGATGGCGCAGGTAGCGGCGCTGGCGGAGTTCTGGCTCGGCAAGCCGGTGATCGCGATCAACACCGCGACCTATTGGTACGCGCTGCGCAGCTATGGCATCCGCGACAAAGTCGCCGGCTGGGGCTCGCTGCTAGCGGAGCACTGAAGGCGCGCGCCGGTCGTAGCCCGAGCGCCGATCAGGCCCGGCAAACGGCGGCAGCGCACGCAGGATGCCGCTCAGCACGGCAAGGCCGACCCCGGCCGCCGCCAGCAGCCACGAGCGCTCGACCGCGGCTTCGAACACGTTGAACACCGCCCAGCCGAGGAGCAGCGTGGTGACGAACGAGCGCGACGAGGGCAGCGGCCCCGGCCCGCGCAGCGCCGACCACTGCAGGAACACCCCGCCGAGGCACATCAGCCACGCGAGGACCGGGAACCAGGGCGCGGTCGCCGCCGGCACCCGCCAGTGCAGCACGCGCTCGAACAGGATCACGTCCAGCAGCGCGCCCAGCCCGATGCCGATGAGGAGCGCCGCGTTGCGTATCTTCGTTGCCCTCATATCGACTACGACCGATAGCGGACCTTCTCGTTCATTCAGCTGCCTCGCGGGAGAGGGTCGCCGCTCTGCGCGTACGCGGGCGGCACGTAGAAGTTGATCGTGCGAAGCGCAGCGCGCCCGGTGTTGCGGATCTCGTGGCGCTCGCCGCGCGCGATGAAGAGCAACGTTCCTGCGACGAGCTTGTAGCGCTTTGTCTTGACCCGCGCGCTCCCCGTCCCGGCGATAACGTAAAGCCACTGATCCGCACCGCGATGTCGATTGCGCGCATCGCCTTCCGCTGCGCCGGGCGCGATGACCATCTCCGCGGCCTGCGAGCGGCGATTGCCGCGCACCACGCGAAAACCCTTTCTTAAGCTCAGCCGCTCTAGCTTCATTCGCGGTAAAGCATACAACCAGCCGGCACATATTACTTGCGCGACAAACGCGAGTGACGTGCGTCCGATAAGCGGGGAGCGCTTGGAACGCGCCTTGCTCTTTCCGCTGGCGGATTAAACCGGAGGACTGGCGCTTGCTCAAAAACATCGCACTCATCAGTGAACACGCCTCGCCGCTCGCCGCGGTCGGCGGGATCGACAGCGGCGGACAGAACGTCTACGTCGCGCAGGTCGCGCGCGCGCTCGGCAGATTGGGCTACTCGGTGGACGTCTTCACGCGGCGCGACAGCGCGGAGCTTCCGGAAGTGGTGCCGTACGCGCCGGGCGTGCGCATCGTCAACGTGCCGGCGGGACCCGCCAGCTTCGTGCGCAAGGAAGACCTGCTGCCGCTGATGGGGGAGTTCTGCGACTACGTGTGCGCGTTCGCCGAGGCGAACGGCGGCTACCGCCTGTCGCACGCCAACTTCTTCCTGTCGGGACTGGCGGCGCTGAAGCTCAAGGAGCGCCTCGGCACGCCCTACGTCGTGACCTTCCACGCGCTCGGCCGCGTGCGCCGGCTGCACCAGGGCGCCGCCGATCAGTTCCCGAGCGAGCGCCTCGCCATCGAGGACGAGACGATCGAGCGCGCCGACGGCATCATCGCCGAGTGCCCGCAGGATCGCGTCGACCTGACGACGCTCTACGGCGCCGACGCGCGGCGCATCGCCGTCATCCCGTGCGGCTACGACAAGGCGGAGCTCTGGCCGATCACCAAGGCCTTCGCGCGGCGCGCGCTCGGTCTGGCGGGCGAGGAGCCGATCCTCCTAAATGTCGGGCGGCTCGCGCCGCGCAAGGGCATCGACAACCTGGTGCGCGGCCTCGGCCGCCTGGCGCGCGCGCACGGCGTGATGGCGCGCCTCATCGTGGTCGGCGGTA
>DASQYN010000437.1:0-6910 GCA_035639215.1 Burkholderiales bacterium | reverse complement strand
CCGGACGAGCGCCGCCGCGTCGAGGCCGAGCAGGTTCGCTCTCAACGCGAAAACACCTCGCAGGCCGGAAAGAAGTAGCCCACTTCGCTGCGCGCCGTATCCGAGGATCTGGCCGATCGCGTTCTTCTTGACCGCGTCGGGCTTGATGATCGAGAGCGTGCGCTCTACCGCCATTCCGGGAATCTCCGCATCCGGGCCAACCGGCCCGCACCAGTGAAATTAACCTGAAATTTTAGCAGCTTACGTTGCGTCCTGTCACGGCGCGCGCCACTCCGCGACGAGTCCCGGCGAATTCTTTTCCGCTTGATAGCGCGCATCGACGCCGATGCCCGGAACGCAAACGAGGTGGGCGCCGCGGAAAAGCAGCGGCAGCCGCTCGCGCTGCCACGGCGGGATGCCGGCTTCCTGAAAGAGGTTCTTCAGAGTGCGGCGCGGGCGGCGCGCGTCGGGCTGCAGCCGTTCGCCGCCCGAGCGCAGCCGGATGAGCAGCGGCTCGTCCTTCAACAACGAGGCATCGATGCCGCGGCCGCGCGCGCGGCGGAAGACCAGCTCGCCGCCTAGCGCCGGCAGGGCGACCCGGCGCTCGCCGCGCCAGGCGAGCGCCTGAAAGCGCGGCGCGGGGCCGCTCGCCGCGTCGAGCAACCGCCCCCGATAGAGCCGCAGGCGGATGCCGGCGTGATCGATCTGCGCGCCGCGCGCGCCGCTCGAGAGCTGCTTCACCATCTCGGCGAGCTTCGCCTCGCTCGGCGCGCGCAATCCTCGCTCGGCCAGGAAAGCGCGCACGAGCTGCTGCGCGTCGATCTCGGCACGGGAGAAATGGCGCGCCGCGCGCGCCAGCGCCTCGCGCCAGCGCGGATAGCGCTCGGCGAGCAGCGGCGCGATCCGCCGGCGCAGGAAGTTGCGCGTCAGCCCTTCCAGGCGGTTGCTCTCGTCCTCGACCCATTCGAGCCGGTACCGTCTTGCATAGTCGACGATCGCTTCGCGCGGCACGTCGAGAAGCGGCCGCAGCAGCAGCTTGCCGTGGAAGGCGCGCTCGGCCGGCATGCCGCTCGCGCCGCGCAGGCCGGCGCCGCGCAGCAGGTTCATCAGCACGGTCTCCGCCTGGTCGTCGAGCTGGTGCGCGAGGGCGATCGTATCCGCGCCCAGCCGCCGGAACACCGCGTAGCGCGCCTCGCGGGCCGCCGCTTCGATCCCCTGGCCGTTCTTCGCGACCCGCACGCGCTTCACCGTGACCGGCACGCCGAGGCAGCGGCAATACCGGCGACAGAAGCGCGCCCAGGCGTCGGCATTGGGGCTGAGCCCGTGGTGCACGTGCACGGCGCGCACCGGCACCTCGCGCGAGAGCGCGTGAAGCAGGACCACCGAATCGACGCCGCCCGAGAGCCCGACGGCGATCTTCTTGCCACGAAGAACGGCGAGGGAGCGCCGGACGGCGTCCGTCACGGCATCAGCGTGCGGCGGCTTCCTTGAACTTGCCATAGCCCATCAGACGCTCGAGGCGCTCCTCGACGAGCTGTTTCGGCTTTTTCTCCTGGACCTGCTTCAGCGCCTCGGCGAGCCCGCGCTTGAGCGACTGCGCGGCGCTCGGCGGGTCGCGGTGCGCGCCGCCGAGCGGCTCGGGGACGATCTTGTCGATCAGGCCGAGCGTCTTCAGGCGGCCGGAGGTGATGCCGAGCGCGTCGGCCGCGTCGGGCGCCATGTCGGCGCTGCGCCAGAGGATCGAGGCGCAACCCTCGGGCGAGATCACCGAGTACATCGCGTACTGCAGCATCAGCAGCACGTCGCCCACGGCGATCGCCAGCGCGCCGCCCGAGCCGCCCTCGCCGATAATCGTGACGATGACCGGCGTGCGCAGGCGCGCCATCTCGAACAGGTTGCGGCCGATCGCCTCGGACTGGCCGCGCTCCTCGGCGTCGATGCCCGGATAGGCGCCGGGCGTGTCGACGAAAGTGAACACCGGCAGGGCGAACTTCTCGGCGAGCTTCATCAGCCGCAGGGCCTTGCGGTAGCCCTCGGGCTTGGGCATGCCGAAGTTGCGCGCGATCTTTTCCTTGGTGTCACGCCCCTTCTGGTGGCCGATCACCATGCACGGCTGGCCGCTGAAGCGGGCGAAGCCGCCGACGATCGACGCATCGTCCGAGAACGTGCGGTCGCCGTGCAGCTCCTCGAAATGCGTGAACAGCGCCTGGACGTAGTCGAGGGTGTAAGGACGCTGCGGATGGCGCGCCACCTGGGCCACCTGCCACGGCGTGAGCTTGCCGTAGATGTCCTTGGTGAGCGTCTGGCTGCGCTTGGTGAGCCGCTGGATCTCCTCGGAGATGTCGACGGCGGAGTCGTCCTGCACGTAACGCAGCTCCTCGATGCGCTGCTCGAGCTCGGCGATCGGCTGCTCGAATTCGAGGAAGTTGGTCTTCACCGCGGGCGATTCTACCCGTCCTGTTAATAGTCGACCGGCACCGGATCGAGCGAGCGCCACAGGTACCACGTGGCGACCGAGCGCCAGGGGCGCCAGCCCTCCCCCAGCTTGCGCATCCTGCCGAGCGAGACCTTGCGCCCGCGAAAGTAGGCGAGCCGGATGCCTTTCTGCAGGCCGAGGTCGTCGAGCGGGTACACGTCGGGCCTGAGCAGGTTGAACATGAGGAACATCTCCGCCGTCCAGCGGCCGATGCCGCGCACCTCGACCAGCTCGGCGATGACTTCCTCGTCGGCCATCTGCGGCCAGCGGTGCAGATGGATGCGGCCGTCGGCGAAGTGCTGCGCCAGGTCGGCGATGTACTCGGTCTTGCGATCGGAGAGGCCGCAGGCGCGCAGCAGCGGCCTTTCTCTCTTGAGCACGCCTTCCGGCGTCATCTCGCCGACGCAGGCGCTCAGGCGGTCCCACACGCTCTGTGCCGCCTTGACCGAGATCTGCTGCCCGACGATCGCGCGCGCGAGCGTCATGAAAGGCTCGCCGCGCGCGGCGAGAAACACGTTCGGATGGGCCCGCATGATGCCGGCCATCACGGGATCTTTGCGGGCCAGCGCCCGCTTCGCCCTGTCCCAGTAGTCGGGCTTCACTATGTAATTTGCTCGGGCTTCACTATGTAATTCGCTCAGGCTTCATGGAGGGGAAGATTTAGCAGCAGGTTCTGCGGCTTCATCCGCACCACGCCCGCCTCGTCGGCGGCAAGCGCGAGGTACACCGTGCGACCCGCGATGTCGCTGCGCATGGCCGCCGCATCGGCGAACGACAGGGCGAACAGCGCGACGATGCGCTGCAGGCGGTCGGGCTCGGTCTCACCGCCCGACCAGAGCTCGTTCAGGATCGCCGTCGACTCCGCGTCAAGGCCGATGTGCCACGCCCATCGCGGCTCGTCGATGCGCCGGATCGGCCGCACGCTCGCCCCCAAGCCGAGAAAGTGGGCGATCCACGCCTCGATCACGCGTGCCAGTGCATCGAGGGCCGCGGTTCCGTACGCGAGACTGATGACGGTGTCGTAGCGCGACTCGCGCGTCCAGTAAAGCGCGGCATTCGACCGGTCCAGCACGTCCAGCGAGACCGCGCCGAGGCTGCCTTGCGCCTCGACGATCAGCCGGCCGAGCGAGCCGTAACGGTTCCCCGAGGCGTGGCGCTCCACGGTCTCGAGATCGGCGAGCAGCGGGTGGCCTTCCTGCACCGTGAGCTTCTGCTCGCGAAAGAACAGCTCGGCGGCGCGTAGCTGGAGCGGATCATCGCAGCCGTCGAGCAGGTTGCGCAGGATGACGTGCGCCATCTGCTCGATGAAAAGCGGCGGGGTGTCGATCTTGCCCTTGAAGAGCGCCTGATAGCAGCCTTCGATCGTTCCGGCCTGGAGCAGGCGGTCACGGAAGCGCAGCACGACCCGGTAATTGTCCGCGGCATCGGCATCGCCGAGGGATTGCAGCGCCTCTGCCGAGACGCGGCGTCGCGGCTCGGCCATGAGCGCGGCGTGCAGGGCGCGCTCGGCCGGGCCCGACTCCTCGACCGGGTGCACCTCGGGCCGCAGAAGGTAGGCGCGCAGGAAGTCGTCGGTGACGCGCAGCCGGCCTGCCGCGTCGCGCTGCAGCAGGTGGAAGCCGCTATTGCGCCAGAAGTCAGGCAAGAACCAGTCGCGAGTGCGACGCGACGTGCTGCCTGAGGAACTCCATCTGGTCGGCGAGGATGCGCCGGTTGGTCAGGATCAGGTATTCGGCCTTGTTCGGCACATAGGGAGCGTAGAGCAGCTCCATGCCGCATTCCTGCGGCAGGCGGTTCCTCTTGTGGCCGTTGCATTGCCGGCACGCCGTGACCACGTTCATCCAGGTGTCTCGACCGCCGCGCGAGAGCGGCGTGATGTGGTCGCGTGTCAGGCGGAAGTAGCTGAACTCGCCGCCGCAATAGGCGCAGACATGCCGGTCGCGGCGGAACAGCTCCCGGTTGTTGAGCGGAGGGACCTGGTTGAAGCCGCGCGCCGCGAGCGCCTTGCCCCTGATCGCGACGATCGAGTGCGCGGTGATGCTCGAGCGCTCGCCGGTGAGGCGCGAGATGCCGCCGTAATAGGTGAACGTCCGTTCGCCGAGCGTCCAGGCGACGAGATCCTTCGCGTAATAGAAGCACGCCTGCTGCCAGCTGATCCAGCGATGCGGAACGCCGTGGGCGTCGAGCGAGAGGATGAGCGGGCTGTCCATTGGCAAGAATCGTGCTTTACGATTCTGCCAAGGCCGATCCGGCTTGGCAATGCCCGCTAAAACAACAGCCTGTGAAAAAAACCTCTAGGGCGCCTTATCGACCGCTTCCTTGAAGCCCTGGCCTGCCGAGAAAGCCGGCAGGGTCTTGGCGCCGATCTTGATTTCCTTGCCGCTCACCGGGCTGCGGCCGCTGCGCGCCTTGCGCTTGCGCGGCATGAACGTGCCGAAGCCGACAACCGTCACGCGTTTGCCCTTCGCCACGTTGGCGACGATCGCGTCGAACAGCGCGTTGACCGCCTCGCCCGCCGCCGCCTTGCTCATGTTGCCGGCCTTCGCCGCAACCTGCACCAGATCCGACTTGGTCACTACGTGTGGCATGCTTTCCCCCGCTTGTGATGCTTCGCGTCGCATGCTTCGCGGCCGGCGAGCGAAGTTATCGTAGCCAAACGATCTGCGAAAAACAATGGACGCGCGCGCTCGCCGCAGCGAGCGGAGCGTTAAGAAACGCGACGTCCCGATCTTGCGCAGACGATGCGACAACGCTTTATGATTACGGAAGAGGAGGGTTCACCATGAAAGCAACGCGCAAGCTCGCCGCGGCGATGCTCGCCGCCGGCGTGCTCGGGCTGTCCGCCGCCGCACCGGCGTCCGCCGACATCACGCTCACCTATTCGAGCTGGGTACCGCCGACGCATCACCTCACCATCTGGCAAGCGAACTGGGCGAAGGAGGTCGAGAAGGCCACCAATGGCCGCGTCAAGTTCCAGTCGCTGCCCAAGGCGCCTGCGGCGCCGCCCGGAACCTTCGACGCCGTGCGCGACGATCTGGTCGATCTCTCGTACGTGACCGCGAGCTATACGCCGGCGCGCCACATCCTGCCGCTCATGGCCGAGTTGCCTGGCGCCGCGAACACCGCGGAAGTGAACTCCGTCGCCTACTCGCGCATCCACTGGAAGTACTTCCAGAAGGTCGGCGAATACAAGGGCGTGAAGCTGCTCGCCGTGTTCACGCACGGCCCGGGCCAGATGTTTACGAAGAAGTCGGTCTCCAGCATGGCCGACATCCAGGGCCTGAAGATCCGCACCGGCGGCGGCATTGCAGAAGCGGTCGCGAACGCGCTCGGCTGCTCGGCCTTCGTCAAGCCGGCGCCCGAGTCCTACGAGCTGCTCAATTCCGGCGTCGCCGACGGCGTGTTCTTCCCCTTCGAGTCGATCGTCTCGTTCAAGCTCGACAAGGTGATCGGCCAGGCCACCGTGTTCCCCGGCGGCATGTACAGCTCGGCGTTCGGCTTCTTCATGAACGAGGACAAGTGGAACAAGATCCCGAAGCAGGACCAGGCGATCATCGAGAAGCATTCGTACGAGTACGCTGCACGCAGCGTCGGCAAATCCTGGGACCACGCCGACCAGGTGGGCATCAAGGCGCTCAAGGAGGCCAATGTGAAGATCGTGCAGGCGAGCCCCGCGTTCGCCGCCGAGGTGCATAAGCGCTCCGCGCCGATCATCGAGGACTGGATCAAGAAGGCCTCCGCGAAAGGCGTCGACGCGAGGCGCGCCCTCGACGAGTTCCACGCCGAGATCAAGAAGCTTTCCGCGAAGCAGTAGCGGTCCGCCTCCACGCCCGAGGTGACCGCGGCCGAGAAGACCTGGGAGAGGCGCGCCGATGCCGTGCTCGGCGTCGCCGCCTCCGCCCTGCTGTTGTGCCTGATGCTGCTCACGTTCGCCGACGTGGTGGCCCGCTACCTCCTCAATCGCCCGATCCGCGGCGCCTTCGAGGTCACCGAGCTGCTGCTTCTCGTGCTGATCTTCGCCGGCCTGCCGCTCGTCTCGCACGCCGACGAGCACGTGACGATGGATTTCATCGACCGCATGCTGCCGGCGCCGGCCGTCGCGGCGCTGGTGCGCGGCGTGCACGGGCTGGTTGGCGTGCTGTTCGTCTTTCTCTCCTGGCAGGTCTGGATCAAGGCGAGCCGCATCTCGTCGTACGGCGACACCACCGACGTGCTGCGCATCCCGGTCGGCCCGTTCGTCTATTTCATGGCCGCCATGGTCCTGCTCACCGGCCTCGTGCATCTCTTCAAGGTGTTCGTGCCCGGTGAGCGCCGGGCCGGCGCGCCGACGACGTAGGCCATGGCCGAAGCGCTGATCGGGCTGCTCGCCATGATGGTGCTCGCGTTCATGCGCATCCCGATCGCGCTCGCGATGGGCATCGTGGGCGTGATCGGCTACGCCTACATGCGCGACTG
>DASQYN010000436.1:0-14351 GCA_035639215.1 Burkholderiales bacterium | reverse complement strand
CTCGATCGGCATCAACCTGAAGCAGCTCTACGGCTCGACCGAGACCGCGGTATTCGTCTGCATCCAGCCCGACGGGCACGTGAAGGCCGACACGGTGGGCACCGCGGTGCCGGGCGTCGAGCTGCGCTTCACCCCCGAGCGCGAGCTGGTGGTGCGCAGCCCGGGCCTTTTCCGCGAGTATTACAAGAATCCGCAGGCCACCGCGGAAGTGAAGGACGCCGAGGGCTGGTTCCACACCGGCGACGCCGGCTACTTCGACGCCGACGGGCACGTGAAGATCATCGACCGGGTGAAGGACGTCGGCAGCCTCGCCGACGGCACGCTCTTCGCGCCGAAGTATCTCGAGAACAAGCTCAAGTTCTTCCCCTACATCCGGGAGGCCGTCTGCTTCGGCCACGGCCGCGGCCAGGTCTGCGCGTTCATCAACATCGACCCGGAGGCCGTGGGCAACTGGGCCGAGAAGCGGCACATGCCCTATTCCGGCTACACCGATCTCGCCTCTCGGCCGGAGGTCTACGCGCTGGTGCGCGAATGCATCGAGAAAGTGAACGCCGACCTCGCCGCCGAGCCCGAGATCGCCAACTCGCAGATCCACCGCTTCCTGATTCTCCACAAGGAGCTCGATGCGGACGATGAGGAATTGACCCGGACAAGGAAGGTGCGCCGCCGTTTCATCGCCGAGAAGTACGGCGCGCTCGTCGAGGCGCTGTATGCCGGAAAGAGCAGCGTCCACGTCGAGGCACAGGTGAAGTACGAGGACGGGCGCACCGGAACGTTCTCGGCCGACCTGCGCGTCGAGGACGCCCGGACCTTCGAGCCGGCGGCGGCGAAACGGGCGGCCTGACTTGATTCCTTGATGGCGGTCATCCTTTCGGTCGAGAACGTCTTCCTGTCGTTCGGCGGCGTGAAGGCGCTCCAGGACGTCTCGTTCGACGTCGAGGCACACGAGATCCGCGCCATCATCGGTCCGAACGGCGCGGGCAAGAGCTCGATGCTGAACGTGCTGAACGGCGTGTACCACCCGCAGAAGGGAAAGATCAGGTTCAAGGACCGGGTTTTCGAGGACATGGATCCGCGGCGCGCCGCGCAGCTCGGCGTGGCGCGCACGTTCCAGAACATCGCGCTCTTCAAGGGCATGAGCGCGCTCGACAACATCCTGACCGGGCGCAACCTGAAGATGCGCTGCAATATCCTGCAGCAGGCGCTGTGGCTCGGCGCGGCGAAGCGCGAGGAGCTCGCGCACCGGCGCGCGGTCGAGGAGATCATCGATTTCCTCGAGATCCAGCACATCCGCCGCACGCCGGTCGGGCGGCTGCCCTACGGGCTGCAGAAGCGCGTCGAGCTGGCGCGCGCGCTCGCCGCGGAGCCCGAGCTGCTGCTGCTCGACGAGCCGATGGCGGGAATGAACCTCGAGGAAAAGCAGGACATGTGTCGCTTCGTCCTCGACGTCAACGACCACTACGGCACGACCATCGTGCTCATCGAGCACGACATGGGCGTGGTCATGGACATCTCGCAGCGCGTGGTGGTGCTCGATTACGGGCGGAAAATCGCCGATGGCACGCCCGACGAGGTGAGAAGGAACAAGAACGTTATCGACGCCTATCTTGGCGTGGCGCACGCATGAATTTCTTCATTGAGGTCCTGGCGGGCGGGCTGCTGGCGGGCGTGATGTACGCGCTCGTCGCCCTGGGCTTCGTCCTCATCTACAAGGCCTCGGGCGTCTTCAACTTCGCGCAGGGCTCGATGGTGTTCTTCGCCGCGCTCACCCTCGTGTCGCTCTCCGAGCGCGGCTGGAATTTCTGGCTGGCGCTCGCGGTTACCCTGGTCGCCATGGTGCTCGTCGGCGTGCTGATCGAGCGCCTGGTGCTGCGGCCGCTCGTCAACCAGCCGCCGATCACGCTGCTGATGGCGACGATCGGCCTCACCTTCGTCCTGGAAGGCCTGTCGCAGCTCGTCTGGGGCTCGCAACCGCACGGGCTGGAGCTCGGGATTCCCGACGTGCCGATCGAGTGGCTGTCGGAGAAATGGAACGTGAACATCAGCCAGTTCGATCTCTTCGCCGCGCTGGTCGCCGGCGTGCTGGTCGCGGTGCTCGCGCTGCTTTTCCAGAAGACGAGGATCGGCAGGGCGCTGCGCGCCGTGGCGGACGACCACCAGGCGGCGCTTGCCGTCGGCATTCCGCTGCAGCACATCTGGGCCATCGTGTGGGCGGTGGCCGGCTTCGTCGCGCTCGTTGCCGGCGTCATGTGGGGCGTGCGAAACGGCGTGCAGTACGCACTCACCTTTACGGCGCTGAAAGCGCTTCCGGTGCTCATCCTCGGCGGCTTCGAGTCGATCCTCGGCGCGATCGTCGGCGGCCTGATCATCGGCGCGAGCGAGAAGCTCGCCGAGGTCTATCTCGGCCCGTTCGTCGGCGGCGGCATCGAGAGCTGGTTCGCCTACGTGGTGGCGCTGCTGTTCCTCCTGGTTCGCCCGGAAGGGCTGTTCGGCGAAAAGCACATCGATCGCGTCTGACCATGCTCTATCGCGAAGCCGGGCAGTTCAAGTCGACCTACGGCGAGGACCAGCAGATCTTCCCGCTGCGCCAGGACCGCATCGCCTTGGCGGCGCTGCTCGCCGTGGCATTCGTGGCGGTGCCGCTCGTCGGCAATCAGTACTGGTTCTCCGCGATCCTGACGCCCTTCCTCATCCTGTCGCTTGCCGCGCTCGGCCTCAACATCCTGACCGGCTATGCCGGGCAGTTGTCCCTCGGCACGGCCGCCTTCATGGCGGTCGGGGCCTTCATGGCCTACAACGCCATGCTGCGCATTCCCCACCTGCCGATCCTCGGCGCCTTCGCCATCGGCGGCCTTTGCGCGGCTGCCGTGGGCGTGCTGTTCGGGCTGCCGAGCCTGCGCATCAAGGGTCTCTACCTCGCCGTGGCGACGCTGGCCTGCCAGTTCTTCGTCCTGTGGGCGATCAACCGCGTCGGCTGGTTCTCGAACTACAGCAGCTCCGGCGTGATCACCGCTCAGAGGATCGAGCTCTTCGGCTATCCGGTGGACCACTCGGAAGGCAAGTACCTGCTCACGCTCGCGATCGTGTGCGTCATGGCGCTCGCGGCGAAGAACCTGATGCGCAGCGAGACCGGGCGAGCCTTCATGGCGGTGCGCGACATGGATGTGGCGGCGAGCGTGATCGGCATCCCGATGATGAAGACGAAGCTCCTCGCCTTCGCCATCAGCTCCTTCTACTGCGGCGTCGCCGGCGCCCTCTATGCCTACTGCTATCTCGGCACCGTGGAGCCGGAGGCCTTCACCCTCGACCTTTCGTTCCGCGTGTTGTTCATGATCATCATCGGCGGCGCGGGCTCTATCCTCGGCTCGTTCCTCGGCGCGGCCTTCATCACGCTCTTCCCGATCTTCCTTAACGTCGTCTCCCGGTCGATCGAGGGCGGCTTCGGCATCGAGATGCCGCATGCCGTCGTGTCGAACACCGAGGCCATCATCTTTGGCGCCCTGATCATCTTCTTCCTGATCGTCGAGCCCAACGGCCTCGCCCGGCTCTGGCAGACCGCCAAGGAGAAACTGCGCCTCTGGCCATTCCCGCATTAGCCGGGGTACACTGCCGTTCCGCATTTCGAAACAGCGCTCTCGAGGAGGAGGACTGTCATGAAACGGACTGCATCGCTGCTCGCGGCCCTGGGCATCGCAGCGGCGGGCTTCGCGTCGCCGGCTGCGGCGCAAAAGGAGCAATTTGTTCCGGCCAACGGCTACTGGGTAGGGCCGTACGCGCCGGGCGGGTCGGGCTTCTTTGGCGGCTTCATCGACTACATGAACCTCGTCAACCTGAAGGACGGCGGGGTGAACGGCGTCAAGCTCACCTGGGAGAAGTGCGAAACCGAGTACAACAACGCGCGGGGCGTGGAGTGCTACGAGCGGTCGAAGAAGCATCCGCCCACCGGCGCGACCGTCATCCATCCGCTGTCCACCGGCATTACGTACTCGCTCATCGAGAAGGCGACGGCCGACCACATTCCCATCATCTCGATGGGCTACGGGCGCACCTCGGCGGCCGACGGTCGCGTCTTCCCGTACGTCTTTCCGCTGATCACCACGTACTGGTCGCAGGCAACGGTCATGGTGAAGTTCATGGGCCAGAAGATGGGCGGCATGGACAAGTGGAAGGGCAAGAAGCTGGTGCTGATCTACCACGACTCGGCGTACGGCAAGGAGCCGATTCCGGTCCTCACCGACATGGCGAAGGAGTACGGCTTCCAGCTCACCACGATCGCCGTGCCGCATCCGGGCAACGAGCAGCAGGCGCAATGGCTGCAGGTCCGTCAGATCAAGCCCGACTGGGTCATCCTCTGGGGCTGGGGCGTGATGAACCCGACGGCGCTCAAGGCCGCGGCGAAAGTCGGCTATCCGCGCGAGAAGATGATCGGCGTCTGGTGGTCCGGCGCGGAGGAGGACGTGATCCCTGCGGGCAGCGCGGCGAAGGGCTTCATCGCCGCCGGCTTCAATGCGCCCGGCGCCGACTTCCCGGTGATGCGCGACATCAAGAAATACGTGTACGACAAGGGCAAGGGCGAGTTCGAGGACAGCTCGCGCTTCGGCTCCATTTATCACACTCGCGGCGTGGTGGCCGGCATCGTGACCGTGGAGGCCATCCGGCTTGCGCAGGAGAAGTACGGCAAGGGCAAGCCAATCACCGGCGAGCAGATGCGCTGGGGCATCGAGCACCTCAACATCGACGACGCTCGCCTGAAGCAGCTCGGCGCCGTCGGCATGATGCCGCCGCTCAAGGTGTCGTGCATGGACCACGAAGGCTCGGGGCTCGTGAAGTTCCAGCAGTGGGACGGCGCGAAATGGAAGGTGATCACCGGCTGGATGGAGCCGGACCGCAAGCTGGTCCGCGACAAGGTGGAAGAGGACGCGGCGCAATATGCCAAGGAAAAGGGCATCACGCCGCGCAACTGCTCGGGGAGCGACGCGTAGCAAGCAGCCAGTCCGCAGTGGCAGCACGGAACGGCGGGCCTCGGTCCGCCGTTCTGCTTTCGCTCTCCAACATCGAGGTCATCTACGACCACGTGATCCTGGTGCTGAGGGGCGTCTCGCTCGACGTGCGCGAGGGGCAGATCGTCGCGCTCCTCGGCGCGAACGGCGCGGGTAAGACGACCACCCTCAAGGCGATCTCCAATCTGCTGCGCGCCGAGCGCGGCGATGTTACCAAGGGTCAGATCCTCTACCGTGGCGAGCGCATCGACCGGCTCGATCCCGCGGCCCTCGTGAAGCGCGGCCTCTGCCAGGTAATGGAGGGTCGTCACTGCTTCCAGCACCTCACCGTGGAAGAAAATCTCCTCACCGGCGCCTACACTCGCGGTTACATCGGCTCGGGCGTGCGCGAGGACCTCGAAAAGGTCTACGCGTATTTTCCGCGCCTCAAGGAGCGCCGCCTCGCGCAGTCGGGCTATACCTCCGGCGGCGAGCAGCAGATGACCGCGATCGGGCGGGCGTTGATGGCGCGCCCGTCGACGATCCTGCTCGACGAGCCCTCGATGGGCCTCGCCCCGCAGCTCGTCGAGGAGATCTTCGAGATCGTGCGCGAGCTGAACCGCAAGGAGCGGGTGAGCTTTCTCCTCGCCGAGCAGAACACGCACATCGCGCTGCGCTACGCCGACTACGGCTATATCCTCGAGAACGGCCGCGTGGTCATGAACGGCGAGGCGAGCTCGCTCGCGCAGAACGAGGACGTGAAGGAGTTCTACCTCGGCTTCTCGACCGCCGGGCGCGCGAGCTTCCGCGACGTGAAGTCTTACCGCCGGCGCAAGCGCTGGCTCTGAAAAAGGGGTCAGAGCAATTTTCGAGAAATGAGAAAGAGCGGCGCCGTCGAATACTACGATCGCTTGGAGACGCGCTCGGCTGCAGTGCGAGAGAAGACGTTGATGCTCGCACTGCCGCGATTGATCGCCCATGCCAAGCGAAAGGCGCCAGGCTTTGCCCGCGTCCTCAAGGACGTGGAGCCCCGTGCCGTCAACACGCGAAAAGCCCTCGCCGGATTGCCCATCACGCGCAAGTCCGACCTCGCCGCCTTACAGAAGGAAATGCCGCCGCTCGGCGGCCTGAACGCGACGCCGGTCGAGAAGCTCGCCAAGCTCTTCGTCTCTCCGGGGCCGGTCTACGACCCGGAAGGTCGGGGCGAGGACTGGTGGCGAACGGCGCGCGGGCTCTTTGCCGGCGGCTTCCGCGCCGGCGATCGCATCGCCAACAGCTTCGCCTACCACTTCACGCCGGCCGGCTCGATGCTCGAGTCCGGCGCCCTCGCTCTGGGATGCACGGTCGTGCCGACCGGTGTCGGCCATACGGAAATGCAGGTTGCGGCGATCCGCGATCTGCGCCTCAACGGCTACGTCGGCACACCTTCGTTTCTGCGGCTCATCGTGGAGAAGGCCGACGAGCTCAAGGCGGACATCTCCTGCCTCACCAAGGCGCAGGTCGGCGCCGAGTACCTGCCGCCGACGCTCAGGGACCATATGCGCGAGCGCGGGGTCGCCGTCACCCAGATGTACGGCAGCGCCGACCTCGGCTTGATCGCCTATGAGTCGCTCGGCCGCGACGGCAAGCCGACCGAAGGCATGATCCTCGAGGAGGCGCTGATCCTCGAGATCGTGCGCCCCGGCACCGGCGATCCCGTGCCTGCGGGCGAGGTCGGCGAAGTGGTGCTCACGACCTTCAACAAGGACTATCCGCTCGTGCGCTTCGCGACCGGCGACCTTTCGGCGGTGCTGACCGGCACGAGCCCGTGCGGTCGCACCAACGTGCGCATCAAGGGCTGGATGGGCCGCGCCGACCAGAGCACCAAGGTGCGCGCGATGTTCGTTACCCCCAAGCAGATAAGCGCGATCGTCGGCCGGCACCCTGAGATCGTGCGCGCGCGCCTGGTGGTGAGCGGCACGGAGGGCAACGACGAGATGGTGCTGCATTGCGAGGTGGCGGGTGTTCCTGCCGGGCTGGAAGCCGCCATCGCCGCATCCATCCGGGAAGTCACCAAGCTGCGCGGCGAGGTGAAGATCCTGCCGCTCGGCAGCCTGCCGAACGACGGCAAGGTGATCGAAGACCTACGCAAGTACGCCTGAGCGCTGTCGCCGCCATTCGTCGACGGACAGCGGGCCGGCGCCGCCGGCGACAAGCGCGGCGAGGCCGGCCAGGTAGAGCAGGATCACCTCATAGCCCACAGGACCGAATTTCGTACCGGTGACCGTCACCTCGACGAGCTTCACCGAGAAGAAGCCGTAGGGCAGGTGAACCGTGAGCAGCGCCGTGACGAGCACGATTGCCATCGGAATGCTCGCGATCACTACGAAGCCGCCCAGCAGAACGGCAGTGCCGCCGATCACTTCGACCAGCGCCGTCGCCCATGCGAGCAAGTGTGGCAGCGGGACGCCGAGGGTATGAAGCACTACCGCGAAACTCTCGGGCCCTCGCGAGAGCTTGGCCAGGCCGTGCGCCATGAACCCGTAGCCGACGATCAGGCGAAGCGGAAGGAGTGCCCAGCGTCGAAGTGTTACGAGATCGAGCATGATGACCTTGCGTGTTGAGTGATGACGACGCATCAGTCGCGCATCTCGCCGCAGCCTTACAGCGGCTAGCCGGTCTTCGCGGCGGCGACGCGCGCGGCGCCGACGGGAAGCAAGTCCAGCCGCCGTATCTCGTCGTTGCGCAGCACAGCCGGATCGGCGAGAAAGGCGTTCAGGAATTCAATCGCGTCGGCGCCCCAGAAGACTTCGCCGTCGACCACGAAGCTCGGCACGCCGAACACGCCGCACGAGGCGGCTTCTTCGGTATTGGCCTTCAGGCGCTCCTTTTCTTCCGCGAGTTCCGCCGGATCGATGCCCAGCTCATGGCACAGCGCGGCGAAGCGCGCCGGCTCGTTCGCATTCTCGCCGCTCATCCAAACCGCGCCGAAAATGCGTTTGACCGCCTCCGCTCGGCTGCCGCACGCTAGCGCAAGGCGAAGGTGCTGAAGCGGATTGAACGGATGCGCGGCGGGAAAGCGGAACGGGATGCCGAGCTCGGCCGCCCACCAGTGGCACCAGCGATAGGTCCAGCGCCGCTTCGCCGGAATCTCCGCCGGGCCTTTCTGGCCCCAGTGCTTGAGCAGTCCCGCGAACAGCACCGGCTTGAAGACCACCGGCTGCGAAAGCTCGCGCAGGCGGTGCAGCGCGATGTAGGAGAAAGGAGAAACGAAATCGAAATAGAAGTCGATGCGCTTCATGGAAGCTCCACTATGATCGTGCGATGCGTATAGGCGTCATGGGTGCGGGGGCGGTCGGGTGCTACTACGGCGCGATGCTCGCGCTGGCGGGGCACGAAGTACGGATGGTCGGTCGGCCGGCGCACGTCGAGGCGATGCGCGGGAGCGGGCTGCGGCTGGAAATGAATTCCCGGCTTCGCTCCGTCGCCGTCGAAGCGAGCACCGATCCCGTTGTTCTTCGAGGCATGGAGATCGTGCTCTTTTGCGTCAAGTCCACCGATACCGATGGCGCTGCGGCCGCGATGGCGCCGTACCTCGATCCCGCGGCCATCGTCCTGAGCCTGCAGAACGGCGTCGACAATGCGGAGCGGCTCGCGGCGGCGCTCAAGCAACCGGTGATCCCCGCCGTCGTTTATGTCGCCACCGAGATGGCCGGGCCCGGGCACGTCATGCACCACGGCCGCGGCGATCTCGTCGTCGCAAAGTCCCCGGTGGGTGAGCGGGTAGGGGCGATGTTCCGTGCGGCCGGCGTCAACGTGGAGCTGTCCGACAATGTCGCCGGCGCGCTCTGGGCGAAGCTCATCGTCAACTGTGCCTACAACGCGATCTCGGCCATCACGCAGCTTCCCTATGGACGGCTGGTCCAGGGCGAGGGGGTGCATGAGCTCATGCGCGACGTGGTTCAGGAATGCCTGGCGGTTGCCCGCGCGGCGCGGGTGGAAGTCCCCGGCGATGCATGGCAGGCGGTGCAGCGCATCGCGCAGAGCATGCCCGCCCAATTCTCCTCGACCGCGCAGGATCTCGGGCGCGGCAAGCCGACCGAGATCGATCATCTGAACGGCTTCGTGGTTCGCCAGGGCGAGCAGCTCGGCATCGCGACGCCGGCCAATCGAGCGCTCTGGGCGCTGGTCAGGCTCCTGGAGAAAAAAACGGAGGTGTCATGACGGTGAGAACGGAAAAGAAGGGCAAGGTGTGGACCGTGATTCATTCGCGGCCGCAGGCGCGCAACGCCATGGATCCGGAAAGCGCCGATGCGTTGGTATCGGCATTTCTCGCCTTCGATCGCGATCCGGAGGCCGCCGTGGCCGTCCTCTGGGGTGAAGGCGGCGCGTTCTGCGCCGGATGGGACCTCAAGTATTGCGCTTCTCTCATAGAAGATCCTTCCGAGCTGCGCGAGATCGATTACCCGCTCGACGATCGCAAGAGCATTCCGCGCGGGCCGCTCGGGCCGACCCGGCTCGAGCTCGACAAGCCGGTCATCGCCGCGGTAGCGGGGCCGGCTGTGGCGGGCGGCTTCGAGCTCGCGCTTTGGTGCGACGTGCGCGTGATGGAGCAGTCGGCCTACTTCGGCGTCTACTGCCGCCGCTGGGGAGTACCGCTCGTCGACGGCGGCACGGTTCGCCTGCCGCGCATCGTCGGCATGGGACGCGCGATGGAGATCATCCTCACCGGCCGCAAGGTGCCGGCCGAGGAGGCGCTGCGCGTCGGCGCGTGCGAGCACGTCGTTCCCGACGGCAAGTCGCGCGAGTTCGCCGAGGCGATGGCGCACGAGATCGCGCGCTTTCCCCAGGCCTGCGTGCGCGCGGACCGGCGCTCCGCCTATATGCAGCAAGGGCTGCCGCTGCGCGAGGCGATGCGCAAGGAGTGGTACAACGGCTTCCCCGCCTTCGAGATCGACGGCGCGGCCGGCGCGGCGCGCTTCGCGTCAGGCAAAGGGCGGCACGGGGATTTTCGCGACATCTGATCGCCTGGGCAGCTCGGCCATGATCCGATCGCGCTCCTCCTCGGTAAAAGAGGCCCAGCGCGCGATCTCGTCCAGCGTTCGGGCGCAGCCCAGGCACAGGCCGCGCTCCGGGTCCATGCGGCACACCTTGATGCAGGGCGACTTCACTTCGCCTTGAAGGCCTTGTTGACCTTCGAAGAAGGCTCGCGGCCGAGGATGCCGCAGATCCAGCGGCCGATCTCGACTAGCCTCGCGAGATCAATGCCGGTGCTCAGGCCAAGGCCGTTCAACAGGTACACCACGTCCTCGGTGGCCACGTTCCCCGAGGCGCCCGCGGCGTAAGGGCAGCCGCCGAGCCCGGCCACCGAGGCGTCGAAAGTGCGCACGCCGAGCTCGAGCGAGGCGTAGATGTTGGCGAGCGCCTGCCCGTAGGTGTCGTGGTAATGACCGGCGAGCTTCCCGATCGGTACCCGCTTCGCGCAGGCTTCGATCATGGCCCGGGTCTTTCCCGGCGTGCCGACGCCGATCGTGTCGCCGAGCGACACCTCGTAGCAGCCCATCTCGTAGAGCGCGGCGGCGACGTCGGCGACGCGGCCGGGCGCGACTTCCCCCTCGTAGGGGCAGCCGAGGACGCACGAGACATAGCCGCGTACGCGGATGCCATGCTTTTTTGATTCCGAGACAATCGGCTGAAAACGCTCGAGCGACTCCGCGATCGAGCAGTTGATGTTCTTCTTCGAGAACGCCTCGGAGGCGGCGCCGAAGATCGCCACCTCCGTGGCCCCGGCGGCGCGCGCCGCTTCGAAGCCTTTCAAGTTCGGCGCAAGCACCGGATAGTCGACGCCCGGCTTGCGGCGGATGCGCTCGAGCACCTCGATGTGGTCCGCCATCTGCGGCACCCATTTCGGCGAGACGAAAGCGGTCGCTTCCACGGCGGGCAGCCCGGCGTCGGCGAGGCGCTCGATCAGCTCGACCTTGGTCGCCGTCGGTACTTCGCGCGGCTCGTTCTGCAGCCCGTCGCGCGGCCCGACCTCCACGATTCGTACCGAGTCCATGTCACTCCAGCCGGATCAGTTCCACGCCCTCGACCACCTGGTCGCCGGCCGCGCAATGCAGCTCGGCCACGACGCCGTCGGCGGGGGCGCTGAGCGTGTGCTCCATCTTCATCGCTTCGAGGATGAGCAGCGCATCGCCCTTCGTCACCCTGGCGCCTGGCTGGACCATCACCTTGACGATGCGTCCGGGCATCGGCGCGGCGAGCGAGCCGCTTGCCGCGTCGATGTCGAGGCCCTGCAACTCGTCTTTGAGCGAGAGGGTCCAGCGGCTGCCTTCGTGGAACACATGCCAGGCGCGCCCGTCGCGCACGCAGTGCGCGTTGATGCGGTTTTCGCCGGCGGGCGACAGCCGCACTCGGTGCTCGGCGCCTTCGTGTACGAAGACAAGCTCGTGGCGCGACTCTTCGTTGAGGCGCCAGGCGTCCACCGCGTGCCACGGTGAATGCGGATCGCCGGAACGGCGCGCGCGCTCCCGGGCGGTGCGCTCCTCATGCCGCAGCTCGGCGAGCGCGGCCGCCTTCAGCACTTCCTCCGGAAGCGGGCCGCGCGGGGCCAGCAGCTCGTCGCGGTGGCGCTCGATGAGGTGCGTGTCGAGCGCCGCTTCGCGAAACGCGCGGCTCTCGCAGATGCGCTGCAGGAACTCCACGTTGGTGGTCACGCCGGCGATCTCCGTGCCGCGCAGCGCGCTCAGCAGCCGCCCGAGCGCCTCGGCGCGATCGCGGCCATGGGCGATCACCTTGGCGATCATCGGGTCGTACCAGGAGCTGATTTCCGCTCCGCTCTCGACTCCCGCATCCACGCGGACGCCCTCCGGGAAAGCGAGATGCGCCAGCCGGCCGGTGGCGGGCAGGAAATCGCGCCGCGGGTCTTCCGCGTAAACGCGCGCCTCGATCGCATGTCCTGCAATATGCAGGTCCTCCTGGCGGAACGGCAGCCGCTCGCCGGCGGCGACCCGCAGCTGCAGCTCCACCAGATCGAGGCCCGTGATCATCTCGGTGACCGGATGCTCGACCTGCAGGCGGGTGTTCATCTCCATGAAGTAGAAGCGGCCATCCTGCTCGGCGATGAATTCGACGGTTCCGGCGCCGGTGTAGCGAATCGCACGCGCCGCGGCCACCGCAGTGGCACCAATTTCGTTCCGCCGCTCGAAATGCGGGGCGGGCGCCTCTTCCAAAACCTTCTGGTGGCGGCGCTGCACGGAGCAGTCGCGCTCGAAAAGATGCAGCACATGGCCGTGCGAGTCGCCAAACACCTGGACCTCGATGTGCCGTGGGCGCTCGAGATAGCGCTCGATCAGCACGCGATCGTCGCCGAAGGCCGCGCTGGCCTCGCGCTTCGCGCTCTCGAGCGCCGGGGCGAATTCACCGGCGCTTCTCACGACTCGCATGCCCTTCCCGCCGCCGCCCGCCGAAGGCTTGATCAGCACCGGGTAGCCGATGCGCGCCGCTTCCTTTCCGAGGAGCGAGGCGTCCTGGCTCTCCCCGTGGTAGCCGGGCACGAGCGGCACGCCGGCCTTCTCCATCAGGCGCTTGGCGGCGGCCTTGTCCCCCATGGCGGCGATCGCCTGTGCGCTCGGGCCGATGAAGACCACGCCGGCGCGCTCGCAGGCGGTGGCGAACGTTTCGTTCTCCGAGAGGAACCCGTAGCCGGGATGGATCGCCTGCGCGTCCGACGCCGTGGCGGCGGCGAGGATCGCCTCGCCGTCGAGATAGCTCTCGCGAGCCGGCGGCGGGCCGATGCGGCGCGCCTCGTCGGCCTGCCGCACGTGCAGCGCTTCCCGGTCGGCGTCCGAATAGACCGCCACGGTGGCGATGCCGAGGCGCCGCGCGGTGCGAATGACCCGGCAGGCGATCTCGCCGCGATTGGCGATCAGGATCTTGCCGAACATCAGCGCTTCGCCGTCCAGGAGGGCTTGCGTTTCTCCAGGAAGGAGGCGACGCCTTCGCGTCCTTCCGGCGAGGCGCGGATCTCGGCAATGCGCCGAGCGGTGTCGTCCTTCAGCGCCGCGTCGATGGGCCGGCCGGCCACCGCGCGCACAAGGTCCTTGATCTTCGCGTGCGCCTGGGCGCCCCCGGCGAGCAGGTGCCCGAGCAGCTCGTCGACCGCCTTGTCGAGCGCTTCTTCCGCCACCAGGCCGGAGAGCAGCCCGAGGCGATAAGCTTCGTCGGCGCCGAACACCTCCGCCGAAAGGAAGTAGCGCCGAGCGGCGCGTTCCCCGATCGCGCGGATGACGTACGGGCTGATCGTTGCCGGCGAAAGGCCGAGCTTCGCCTCCGAGAAGCAGAACTTCGCGAGCGGCGTGCCGATGGCGATGTCGCAGGCGGCGACGAGGCCGGTGCCGCCTGCGAACGCCGGCCCGTGCACCCGCGCGAGCGTGGGCTTCGCCATGCGATCGAGCGCGGCGAGCATGCCGGCGAGCGCCGCGGCGTCGCGCAGGTTCTCGTCGTAGCCGTAGCCCGCCATGCGCCTCATCCAGTTCAAGTCCGCGCCGGCGCAGAAGGCGGGGCCGTTGCCCGCGAGCACGACTGCACGAACGTCTTTGTCCGCGTCGAGCGACTGGAACGTCTGCGTCAACGAGGCGATGAGCGCGTCGTCGAAGGCATTGCGCACCTCCGGTCTGTTGAGCGTCACGCGGGCGACGCCGGCGCGTTTCTCGACGAGGACGATCATTGCGTCACATGCGGAACACGCCGAAGCGCGTCTTCTCGATCGGGGCGTTCAGGCATGCCGAAAGGGCGAGGCCGAGGAGCCGGCGGCTGTCCGCCGGGTCGATCACGCCGTCATCCCAGAGCCGGGCGCTCGCATAGTAGGGGTGGCCCTGCCGCTCGTACTGCTCGCGAATCGGCTGCTTGAACCTTTCCTCGTCTTCGCCGGACTTGAAGTTCCCCCTCACGGTGGCGAGCACCGAGGCCGCCTGCTCGCCGCCCATGATCGAGATGCGCGCATTCGGCCACATCCACAGCATGCGCGGGCCATAAGCGCGCCCGCACATCCCGTAGTTGCCGGCGCCGAAAGAGCCGCCGACGATCATCGTGAGCTTCGGCACTCGCGCCGTCGCGACCGCGGTCACCATCTTCGCGCCGTCCTTGGCGATGCCGCCGGCCTCGTACTTCTTGCCGACCATGTAGCCGGTGATGTTCTGCAGGAAGAGCAGCGGGATGCCGCGCTGGCAGGCGAGCTCGATGAAATGCGTCGCCTTGAGCGAGGATTCCGAGAAGAGGATGCCGTTGTTCGCGAGGATCGCCACCGGATAGCCGTGCACGTGGGCGAAGCCGGTGACGAGCGTGGTGCCGTAGTTCTGCTTGAACTCGTCGAGCTCGGAGGCATCGACGATG
>DASQYN010000435.1:0-6014 GCA_035639215.1 Burkholderiales bacterium | reverse complement strand
CGATCGCGCCGCCGGCGCCCGGGCGGTTGACCACGAGCACCTTCTGGCCGAGGGCATTGCTCATGCCTTCGGCCAGCATGCGCGCCGTCACGTCCGCCGAGCTTCCCGCCGGGAAGAGGCAGATCATCTCCACCGGCCCCTTCTGCGGAAAGTCCTGCGCGTGCGCCGCGAGGGGGAAAAGCACCAGCCAGAGCCATTTCATCATCTCAGGATCTCCGCCACTTCCACGCGCCTGCCTTCGCTTGCCGAGCGGATGCCGGCGAGGATGACGGCGAGCGAGCGCGTCGAGCGCTCGCCGTCCATTTCGGGCTCGCCGTCGCCGCGCGCCGCGCGCGCGAACTCCTCCAGCTCTTCCGCGATCGGGTCGTTCTTCGGGCACGGCAGGTGCGTCGCCTGCCTGCTGCCCCGCTTCAGAACGCGCAGGCCGCCGTGCAGGTCGTAGTACGCGGTCGCTTCCTTGCCGTAGACGTTCATCAGGTAGTACTCGGAAGCCGACGCGTAGCTCGCGTTCAGCGTCGAGAGCGCGCCGTTCTCGTGCTCCAGGATCAGACTCGCCACGTCCGGGTTGTCGCCGGGCAGCACCAGGCGCACGAACCGGCCGCTCACCGCCTTCACCGGGCCGAGGAGGTATTCGAGGACATCGGTGTAGTGGATGCCGATCTGCAGCATCACGCCCCCGGGCATGCCTTCCGCGCTGTAGCGCCAGGACGAGAGGTCGATCTTGCCCAGGCGGTCGCGGCTGATGTTGGCCTCCGCGTTCACCAGCCTGCCGAACACGCCCCTCTGAATCTCATTCTTCACAAATCTGAAATGCGATTCCCGGCGGCGCTGGTAGCCGAGGGCGAGGACGACTTTTGCTTTGCGGCACGCCTCGGTGAGCGCGCGCGCGTCGCTGACGGTGTTGGCGATCGGCTTGTCGAGGAACACATGCTTGCCCGCCTTCGCCGCGGCGACCGTGGTCCCCAGGTGCGCTGCGTTCGGCGTGGTGTTGATGATGCCTTCGACGCTCGCGTCGTCCAATATCTCTTCGTACGATCGCGCGGCACGGCAGCCGTATTTGGCGGCGAATTTTTCCCGCTTGTCCTGGGAGCGGGAGAAGCAGGAGACGATGCTCAGCTTTCCCGAGCGCCGGATGGCGTCGGCGAGCACGTCCGACCACCAGCCCATGCCGAGACAGGCTACCCGCATCGCCACCTCACTGGATCGATGCCGCGGCTTCCTTCGCCACGCGCTCGTCAAACTTCCAGTCGCCGCCCGCGACGCCGACGCCGCCCAGGCATTCGTCGCCGACGAGGATCGGCGCGCCGCCTTCCATCGCCGTCCAGCGCTCCGGCCCGGCGGCGAGCGCGAGGCCGAGGGCGTGCGCTACATCGAGCGTGTTTCCCGTCGCGCCGGTGGCCCCGGTCGCTCGGCGATTGGACGCGGCGCAAACCGCCTTGGCGGTCGCCGAGTGCACCGTGTGGAAGCGGCCGCCTTCCATGCGCTCGAGCAGCACGAGATGGCCCCCGGCATCGACGATCGCCACCGTGATCGCGACTCCCGCCTCCTGCGCGCGGGCGATCGCGGTCGACAGGATCTTCCTCGCCCCGGCCGCGGTGAGCCGACGGGTTTCCGCAAAGTACATGCGTCCTCCTCGCGGTATATTAGCGGGGCATGCCGCTTTCGCACATCGAGCATTTCCTGATCGCCGCCGACGACCTCGACGCGACCCGCGACTGGTATACGCGCGTGCTCGGCATGCAGCCCGGCCCGCATCCCGAATTCGGCTTCCCGGTGCACTGGATGTATCTCGGCGGCGTCGACGTGGTGCACATCGGACCGAGCGCGAAGCACGCGGGCGAGATCCAGAAGCAGTACCTCGGGCGTACCTCGCAGGCGACGGGCGCCGGCACCGGCGCGATCGACCACATCGCCTTCCGCGCCAAGGGGCTGCGGCAGATGATTCAGCATCTCAGGGCCGAGGGCGTGCCATTCAATCAGAGAAGAGCCAACGGCCAGGCGCTCTTCCAGCTCTTCTTCCATGACCCGAACGGCATCAAGATCGAGCTCAACTTCGATGCCGCAGAAGCCGAGGGCATCGCTCCCGAGCTGATGGCCTCCGACCTGATCTGCCGAACCCGCTAGTAAGCGTCGCCTGGGACCTTCGCCCTGCTCGGCTGACAATTCGGGGACGGAGCCCGAACTCCAAGGCGTAGCTTCGGTTCCCTAACGGAGCCAAAGACCTTAGCATCACGCCCGTCCAGGCGGCTCTACCCAATCAGCCCATGCGCTTCTCGAGCGCAAGTTTGTTCTATGTCGTCCGAAACCACGCCGTCCGGTGCTATCTGGCTGCGTTGCTCGCGTTCAGCGCCGGCATTGCCGCTGCGGTCTGGCACTACCCTGGGAGCTACGACTGGGCCTACACGGTCGCTACTGCCCTCGCTTCGGAGCAACGGAACCCGGAAGGGCGCGCCTGGATGGCCGGCGCCCTGTGTCTTTCGATGGTGCTGCTATGGCCCTGCGTCGGGGCGCTCGAGCGGCGACTGCGTCCATCGGCCAATGGCGCCGGACGTCTTGCGATCGGCGCCTTGCGGTTCGCCATCGTCTGCTTCGCGCTGTTGGGCGCGGAAGGCCTGCTGGTCCGCGACCTGTCCAAGCTCTTCTTCAAAGGCCACGAGCTCCTCGCGCTCGCCGGCTTCCTCAGCACGTACCTCGGCGTGCTCATCCTGCTGGCCCAGCTCGTACTGCGCCAACGACTCTTCACGTTGACGGCGCTCCTGATCGCGAGCCCCTTGCTGGCCATCGGCATTACGCAGCTTTGGCTTTACGTCAACCAGCGCGGGCTCGGATGGGTGCGGCCGAACTGGCGGCAGATGGGAATCCCGATCGGGCTGAGCTTCGCGTTCTGGCAGTGGCTCGCGATCGTGTTTCTGTGGGCCGGCTTCGGCCTCCTGGTGTTCGCCGGATCTCAGTCTGCGGTAAGGAGCAGGGCCGCGAGACCGACGATGCCCGCCGGCACGGCGTAGCGCTCGACGCGGCCTACGCGCCCGCGCGCGAGCACGGTGACCGGAATGTCGGTGCGCTGCATCACCTCCTGGGCGAGCGACGGATTGATCCAGCGCAGCCAGCGCGGATGCCGGCCGGCGCCCATGACGATCTCGTCCACCCGGTCGCGCTCCGCCACCGCGGCGATGCGCTCGCCCGGCGCGCCGCGAGCGGTCATTGCCAAGACTGGAATTTTTGCCCGGGAAAGCCGGTCGACGGCTGGGGAAAGAGCGCGCGCGCTGCGCTCCGCACGAATGGCATCGCGCGCCGCGCGGCTGGTGAGCTCCGCGATGTGGCGGTGAAAGCGAACCTGCACGTGCAGCAGCACTGCCTGCACCGGTATGTGGGCTCTTGCGAGCGACTCGAGATGACGGACGGCCGCGAGGGCGGCGGACGAGCCGTCGAGCGGGACGAGCACCTTCATGGCAGCGCCTCCCTGGCGGAGCGCCGATTGCGCAGCAGGGCGATGCCCAGCACGCCGCCAACGAGCGCGACGTAGACCGCGACGCGGAAGAGCGGCTGGTGGGCGAGCGCCTCATGCACGAGCGGCTCGGCGAGCATCATCTTCGCCGCGGTCCAGGCGAGCACCGCGCCGCCGACGTAGAGCAGGGCGGGGAAGCGCTCGATCCAGTGCAGGATCATGCTCGAGCCCCAGACGACGATCGGAACGCTGATGAGCAGGCCGATCACCACGAGGAGCGCATTGCCGTGCGCCGCGCCCGCCACGGCGAGCACGTTGTCGAGGCCCATCACGGCGTCGGCGACGACGATGGCGCGCATGGCGGCCCAGAAGCTCGCCGCGGGTCTTATTTCCTTCGGGTCGTCGTCGCTGCCGGCAAGCAGGCGATACGCGATCCATGCGAGCAGGGCGCCGCCGGCAAGCGAGAGGCCCGGGATGGCAAGGAGCCAGAGCACGCCCACCGTGAGGCTCGCGCGGACCACGATCGCGCCGAGCGTGCCCCAGACGATGGCGCGACGCTGCAGGCGCTTCGGCAGGTTGCGCGCGGCGAGCGCAATGACGATGGCGTTGTCGCCGGCGAGCACGAGGTCGACGACGACGATGGCGGCGAGCGCGGAAAGGAATTCCATGCGCGCAGTTTCCGCGCGGCGTCGCGAAATGAAAAATGATTTGCCGCGATGCAATCGATCAGGAATCGCAATGGGTTGTTGCCGGCGCCGGGGCGCGCCGCTATGATGTCGTCATCCCGCAGGGGAGTAGCTTCAGAGCGGGGCGGTCGTCACTACGGAATAGAAATATTCCCGGTCGCCCCGGCCTCACGCGACATCCGTCGCGTGCCGCAAGCGAGACCTCGGTTCGACAAGGAGCCGAGATGTCTTGCACCACGCTGCGACGCTACTTCCGCCACGGCCTCTTCCCCCAGCTCGTCGTCTTCGAGGCGGTCGCGCGCCTCGGCTCGGTCACGCGCGCGGCCCAGGAGCTGCACCTCGCGCAGCCCACGGTGTCGATGCAGCTGAAGAAGCTCGCCCAGGCGCTCGAGCTGTGGCTCTTCGAGCCCGACGGCCGGCGGCTCAAGCTCACCGCCGCCGGCGCGGCGCTGGTCGAGGTCTGCCGGGACTTGCACGAGCTCTTCGGCCGCGCCGAAGAACGCTTGTCGCGCCACCGTTGCGAGAAGCTCGAGACGCTGCGCCTGGCCGCCGAGCCGGAGGCGCGCACCGTGGCTTCCCGGTTGCTCGCCGAGTTCTGCGCCCGCCACCCCAGCGTTCAGGCGAGCCTGCACATCGCCGGCCGCTCGGTGCTGTTGGAGCGACTGGCGGCGGGCGAGGACGACGTCTTTCTCTTCGAGCTCGAGATCGACGGCCTGCCCGCCGAGCGCCGCTGGAGCGTCGCGCATGCGAAGGGGCGCGAGCTCGCCCGCTCGGCCGCCGCCTTCGTGCGCGAGGCGCTGATGCAGGACCGTATCAGTCAGTCGTGATCGTGGTCTCCGTCGTGGCCGCGCGGGCCGGCGCAGACATAGCTCGAGGCGGTGTTGACGTCGCCATGCACGTACTTCGCTTTCTCCGGATAGGCGCAGATCGGCCGGGATTTCGTCTTGTCCGGGGTCGAAATATCGATTCGCTCCGGCGCCTTGCCTTTTTCCACCCACGCCGTCAGGGCATCGTAGAGCTGCGAGGTGCCATCGGCGACGCCGTCGGCGCCCGCCCCGCCCGGAAGCGGCGGGTTGGCGTTCGGGTTGGTGGTGCCGTTGCTGAAGCCGTGCGCCATTCCCGGCACGTAGAAGAAGCGATAGAACTTCTGCACCTCGTGCAGCCCGCCCAGCTCGCGGATCACTCGCTCGTAATAGTTGCGCGAGCCCTGCGGCATGATCAGCACGTCGGCGAGGCCGTGGTACATGATCATCTTGCCGCCGGATTTGCGGAACGGCCGCAGGTTTGCGTCGTCGGTGTTGATGTGCGCGAAGC
This sequence comes from Burkholderiales bacterium, assembly GCA_035639215.1. GTDB lineage: Bacteria > Pseudomonadota > Gammaproteobacteria > Burkholderiales > SG8-39 > SCGC-AG-212-J23. Next base: position 569 of record DASQYN010000435.1, on the reverse strand, counting down.
TCGGCTGCAGGACCAGGCCCTGATCGTAGGCGTCCGCCATCTGCCCGTACGACAGGCCCTTCCACCCGTTCGCGCCGTTGCCGGTAGCGTTGATGAACGAAGGCGTTGCCAGCGTCGGGTTCTGCATTTCCAGCGCCACCATGTCGGTGGAGATGGTGAACGGCGCCGGGACACCGCCGCTGCTGCCGCCCAGGCCGCCGAAGCTTGCGCCGCGCGCGAGGCCGTACCAGAGGTGGTTGCCGCGCCCGATGTGCACCGACCACGCGTTGTCCGTCGACGGCGGCGGCGCGCTGCCGTCGCGCGTCTGGCCGTACCACAGCTTGTTCATCGCCTGCGCCTGCAGCGGCGTCACGCAATCGGCGGTCGTATTAGTGCCGCCGTTCGGCACGCAGATGACGCTCAGGTCGTGCGTCGGGTCGTACTCGCACTGCGACGGATCGGGGATGTAGCCCATATGCTGGCCGTTCACGAGGTCGCACTCGTTGATGGCCGCGTTGCCGAGCAGGTTCAGCTGCCCGGGGGTCAGCGGCACGCCGCTTAGATCGCGCTGGTAGACGATCTGCGGATAG
>DASQYN010000434.1:0-3889 GCA_035639215.1 Burkholderiales bacterium | reverse complement strand
GGGCGGGATGCCCTTCAGGTCGAAGCGCGCGAGCGAGCGGCAGTCGGCGACCAGCTCGCGCTCGCCCTGCACGACGTGGAAGCTCATGCCGGTCTGCCCGTCCTTGAAGGTGGTGAACTCCTGCGCGCGCGCGGCCGGGATGGTGCTGTTGCGCGGGATGATCTTCTCCACCAGCCCGCCCATCGTCTCGACGCCGAGCGAGAGCGGGATCACGTCGAGCAGCAGCCACTCCTCGCCCTGCGGCTTGTTGCCGGCGAGCACGTTCGCCTGCATCGCCGCGCCGAGTGCCACGACCTTGTCCGGGTCGAGGTTGTTGAGCGGGTCGCGGCCGAACAGCTCGGCCACCGCGCGCTGCACCTGCGGCATGCGGGTCGCCCCGCCCACCATGACGACGCCCTGCACGTCCCTGACCGACAGGCCTGCGTCGCGCAGCGCCTTGCGCACCGGGCCGAGCGTCTTCTGCACCAGCGTCTGCGTCATGCCGCAGAAAGTCTCGGTGTCGACAGTGAGGTCGACCAGCTCCCCCGAGGAGAGCTTCGCCGTGATCGGCGCTTCGCCGTGAAACGTCAGGTATTCCTTCGCCTCGCGGGCGCGCACGAGAAGCAGCCGCATGTCGCGCGGCAAGAGCGGCGCGAGCTTCGCCTGCTCGACGACCCAGCAGAAGAGGCGCTGGTCGAAATCGTCGCCGCCGAGCATCGAGTCGCCGCTCGTCGCCACCACCTCGAAGACGCCTTTCGCCAGCCTCAGTATGGAAAGGTCGAAGGTGCCGCCGCCGAGGTCGTACACGGCGAACACGCCTTCCGAAGCGTTGTCCAGGCCGTAGGCAATCGCCGCCGCCGTCGGCTCGTTCAGCAATCTCAGCACGTTGAGCCCGGCGAGGCGGCCGGCGTCCTTGGTCGCCTGGCGCTGCGCGTCGTCGAAGTAGGCGGGCACGGTGATCACCGCGCCCTCGAGGTTTCCGCCGAGCGACTGCTCGGCTCGCAGCCTCAGCACCTTGAGGATCTCGGCGGACACTTCCACCGGGCTCTTGACGCCGGCCGCGGTACGTAGCTGCACCATGCCGGGCGCGTCGATGAAGTCGTAGGGCGCGTTCTCGAGATGCGCGACGTCCTTGAGGCCGCGGCCCATGAAGCGCTTCACCGAGACGACGGTGTTCTTCGGGTCCTCGGCCTGCTTCGCCTGCGCGGGGTAGCCTACGTCGACGCCGTTTCTCGCATATCTCACTATGGAAGGCAGCAGCGCCCTTCCCTGCGCGTCGGGCAGCACCGTGGCGACGCCGCTCCTCACGGTGGCGACGAGCGAGTTCGTCGTTCCCAGGTCGATGCCGACCGCGAGGCGGTGTTCGTGAGGCGCCGGCGACTGACCGGGCTCGGAGATCTGCAGCAGTGCCATTACTGGATCATCTCGTAGGCGCCGTCGATTTCCGCCTCGAGCTTCTCGAGGAACTGGAGCTCGCGCACGAGGCCCGCGGCGGCCGGATAGTCCTGGTCGCGGTCGATGCGCTCGGCGAGCAGCTTTTCGAGCCCTTCCTTGTCGGCCTGGAGATCGTTCTGCAGCTTCGCCAGCGCCTTCGGGTCCTTGCCACGCACCGCCGTTTCCAGAGCTTCGCGAAGCTCCATCTGCTGCATCAGGAACTGCTGCGGCATGGCGGTGTTGGTCTCGAAGGCGACGTCGACGCCGTGCAGGGCGAGCAGGTGCGCGGCGCGCGATACCGGATTCCTGAGAGCCCGGAAAGCTTCGTTGATTCGCGTCGTCCACTGCAGCGAGGCGCGCCGCTCGGCGTCGCCGGCGTGTGCGAAGCGGTCGGGATGCACGCGCGCCTGCACTTCGCGATAGGTTCTTTCCAGCGCGGGCAGATCTAGGGCAAAGACCCGCGGCAGGCCGAACAGCTCGAAATAGCTGCTAGACGTTGAAGCTCTCGCCGCAGCCGCACTCATCCTTGACGTTCGGGTTGCGGAACTTGAAGCCCTCGTTCAGCCCCTCGCGCGTGTAATCGAGCTCGGTGCCGTCGACGAACTGCAAGCTCTTGGGGTCGACCAAGACCTTCACCCCGTGGCTCTCGAACTGCACGTCCTCGGGGTTCACCTGGTCGGCGAACTCGAGCTTGTAGGCGAGGCCCGAGCAGCCCGAGGTGCGCACGCCGACGCGCAGCGCCACGCCCTTGCCGCGCTTGGCGAGGAAGGACTGGACGTGCCTTGCCGCGTTTTCGGTAAGCGTGATCACGCGACTTTCTTGGCCTCTGCTTCGCCTTCGAGGTTGTGCTTCTTCTGGTAATCGGCGACGGCCGCCTTGATCGCGTCCTCGGCGAGGATCGAGCAGTGGATCTTCACCGGCGGGAGCGAGAGCTCCTGCGCGATCTCTGTGTTCCTGATCGACGCCGCCTGCTCGAGCGTCTTGCCCTTCACCCATTCGGTGACCAGCGAGCTGGAGGCGATCGCCGAGCCGCAGCCGTAGGTCTTGAAGCGCGCGTCCTCGATGAGCCCGGTTTCGGGATTGACCTTGATCTGCAGCTTCATCACGTCGCCGCAGGCGGGCGCGCCGACCATGCCGGTGCCGACCGACTCGTCGCCCTTCTCGAAGGAGCCGACGTTGCGCGGGTTCTCGTAGTGATCGATGACTTTGTCGCTGTATGCCATGGTCTTTTCCTAAGCGTTTAGTGGGCAGCCCACTGTACGGAGTTGAGATCGATTCCTTCTTTGTACATTTCCCAGAGCGGGGACAACTCGCGCAGCTTCCCGACCTTGCTCTTGATCAGGCCGGCCGCATAGTCGACCTCTTCGGCGGTGGTGAAGCGGCCGAGCGTGATGCGGATCGAGCTGTGCGCGAGCTCGTCGTTGCGGCCGAGCGCGCGCAGCACGTACGAAGGCTCGAGCGAGGCCGAGGTGCACGCCGAGCCCGACGACACGGCGATGTCCTTGATCGCCATGATCAGCGACTCGCCCTCGACGAAATTGAAGCTGACGTTGAGGTTGTGCGGGATGCGGCGCTCCAGGTCGCCGTTGACGTAGATTTCCTCGACGTCGGAGAGGCCTTTCAGCAGGCGATCGCGCAGCGCGCGTATCCGCTCGTTGTCGGTCGCCATCTCGAGCTTGGCGAGGCGCGCCGCCTCGCCGAAGCCGACGATCTGGTGCGTGGCGAGCGTGCCGGAGCGGAAGCCGCGCTCGTGGCCGCCGCCGTGGATCTGCGCCTCTATCCGCACGCGCGGCTTGCGGCGCACGTAGAGCGCGCCGATGCCCTTCGGCCCGTACATCTTGTGCGCGGTGATCGTCAGCAGGTCGGCCTTGAACTTCTGCATGTCGATCTCTACCCGGCCGCCGCCCTGCACCGCGTCGCAGTGGAAGATGACGCCGTTCTTCTTGCAGATCTCGGCGATTTCCCAGACCGGCTGGATGACGCCGATCTCGTTGTTCACCATCATCATCGACGCGAGGATCGTGTCCGGCCGGATGGCGGCTTCGAACTTCTTCACATCGACGAGCCCGTTGGGCTCGACATCCAGGTAGGTCGCTTCGAACCCCTGCCGCTCGAGCTCGCGGAACGTGTCGAGCACCGCCTTGTGCTCGGTCTTCTGGGTGATGAGGTGCTTTCCCTTGGTCTTATAGAAGTTCGCCGCGCCCTTGATGGCGAGGTTGTTCCCCTCGGTGGCGCCTGAGGTCCAGACGATCTCCTTCGGGTCGGCGTTGATCAGCGCCGCGACGTGCGCACGCGCCCCCTCGACCGCTTCCTCCGCTTTCCAGCCGAACGCGTGCGAGCGACTCGCCGGGTTGCCGAAGATCTCCGTGAGGTAGGGGATCATCTTTTGCGCCACGCGCGGATCGACCGGCGTGGTCGCGGAATAGTCCAGGTAGATGGGCAGCTTCATGCCGCGACTTTTTCTTTTTCGCGGAAA
>DASQYN010000433.1:0-2575 GCA_035639215.1 Burkholderiales bacterium | reverse complement strand
GTTCCTGAATCCCGCCACGCCGGACGCGCCGCGCACCGGCCTGCGGACGGGCCTGCGTGAGCGCCGGGCGGAGACCGGCGCCCTGCTGCAGAAGTTCATGAACTACCTTGACGAGGACTTCTTCCGCCGGCCCGACCCCGAGGCGCACGAGCAGGGCGGCGTGCGCGCGATCTCCGCCGGGCCGAATGCCTTCCTATACGCAGTGGAAGAGGCCGCCCCGCTGGACGCGCACGCTCTGGAGCGACGCTTCCCGGGGCTCGCCGACAAGCTCTCGCGCAGGCCCGGGGATCGCATTCGTCCTCGCCCGCTCGGGAAATGGCCAGGCAGTCTGCTTCTGGCAGGGCAACCGCTGCGAGTTGAGCGAGGCCGAGCCCGGGCCGTTCGCCGGACGCGCGGACCTGAAGCTGGTGGTGGAGGGCGTGAACGGGCTGATGCAGATGCCGAGCGCCGGCGATCTGGTGATCTACGGCGGCAAGACGTCCTTCATTTCGGAGCATGGCGCGCACGCCGGGCCTTCGGCGGACGAGATGCAGACTTTCATCATCGGTCCGCCCGGGGTCGCGCTGCCCGCGGCGGTCACCCACCCGGTGCAGCTCTACGACTACTTCGCGCGCTATGCGGCTGGCGCCGGCCAGAGCTGTCGCATCTTCTCCGGCAGGGAGGCCTTCAGGTGAGCGACCTCGCCGCGCGTGATGCGCTTGTCGAGCACGGCGAATACCGCGCGCGAGCCGCTCGGGATCGAGCGCCTCATCCGCGCCCTACAGCTCCTGCGCCATGCGCGCGAGAAACTCCTCTCGCGTGCGCAGCTTGAGCGGCTTGCCGGTCGGATTCCAGCCCTCGTAGTAGAAGCCGCGCATCAGCATCGGCAGCTGCGCCGCGAGGTGCGCGACTTGTTCCACCGTCATCCGGTCGCGCAGCGCGTGCAGCGTGGAACGGAACGCGAGATAAGCCGTGTGCTTATCCTTGCGATCGAGCACCCCGGTTACTTCGTTCAGCCACCGGTTCGTCTTCTGCAGCGTGGTGTCGAACGGTTCGAGCCCGGTCGTGCTTATCTCTGGTCTCCTGACATGCGACTTTATACGAGGACCGGTTCGCGCCTCTGGACATCCTCGAGCGCGGCCTTGAGGCGCGTTTCCTGGTCGTTGGTGAGCGAGGTCCTGAGGACCTTGCCGCCGAACTTGTTGAGCTCGGGCAAGGCCTTGTCGAAGTTCACGCGCCGCACCAGCATGAAGATGGCGGACTTGCCGCGCTCCAGCGAGCGTCCGACCTCCTTGATGAAGTCGTCGTTGATGCCGTAGTCGGCGAGCGCCCCCGACAATGCGCCGGCTCCCGCGCCCATCGCGAGCCCCGCGACCCAGCCGAGCAGCGGGTTGAGAAACAGCAGCCCGATCAGCAGGCCGAAGAGCCCGCCCCAGGCCGCGCCGCCCGCGGCGCTCATCGTCACCAGCGGAACCGACTGCTTGATGCGCACCTTGCCGTTCTTGTCGCGCACGGCAACCACGGCGTCCTCGAGGTCAATCAGATACTCCCTCTGCAGCTGGCGCAGCTTGTTCAGCACCTGGTCGGCGGTATCTTCGCCGTCGTAGGCGACAACCACTAGATCGGCCATCTTGCGTCTCCTTGTCTGGAATGCGGACGATGGTGGATCCTTCGGGTAGCAACAGCGTGACTCTATGCACGGCAGCCGCAGCGGTCTTTCGCGTCCTTGCGGCGCTGTGCCGCGATCCTGCTGCGCGCTTCAGGCTCGATCTAGTGCAGCACGAACAGCGTCTCGTCGCGTCCGCGGCGCTTGACGCCGCTCTCCTGCGCGCGGCCGTCGAGCAGCATGCCGAGGCAGCGGGCGAGCGGGTCGTTCCAGTTCGCGACCTGCATCTCCGCGCCGTCGGGCCGCAGCCAGGCGACGTCCTTCACCCCGAGCGCCTCGTCGTGGCGCCCGGTGAGGAAGCGCCCGCGCGTGAGGATGCCGTAGCGCTTGCGCAGCGCCGCGAGGGCGCGCACGAACTCGGTGAGGGCGCGGCCCTCTTCGTCGATCCCGGCCCAGTCTAGCCAGGTGAGCGGGTTGTCCTGGCAGTAGGCGTTGTTGTTGCCGCGCTGTGTGCGGCCGAGCTCGTCCCCGGCCAGGAGCATCGGCGTGCCCAGCGAGAGGAGCAGCGAGGCAAAGAGATTGCGCTTCTGCCGCTCCCGCAGCGCGCGCACGGCGGCGTCGGCGGTCGGGCCCTCGACGCCGTAGTTGAACGACAGGTTGTTCGGGTTGCCGTCGCGGTTCGCCTCGCCGTTCGCCTCGTTGTGCTTTTCGTTGTAGGACACGAGGTCATTCAGCGTGAAGCCGTCGTGCGCGGTGACGAAGTTGATGCTCGCCCACGGCCGGCGGCCGCGGCGCGCGAACATGTCGGCCGAGCCGGAGAGCCGCGTGGCGAGCTCGGGCAGCTTCGCGTCGTCGCCGCGCCAGTAGCTGCGCAGCGTGTCGCGACAGCGGTCGTTCCATTCGGCCCAGCCGGGCGAGAAGTGCCCGACCTGGTAGCCGCCGGGGCCGCAGTCCCATGGCTCGGCGATCAGCTTCACGCGGCTCAGCACC
>DASQYN010000432.1:0-5467 GCA_035639215.1 Burkholderiales bacterium | reverse complement strand
GAAAAGAATGAGCACCGCCAGCGTGCGCCAGAACCACTCGCGGCCTGGAGCATTCCGCGGAACCGGCTGCACGCGCGGCTCGGCCGTGCTGTCGGCCGGCCCGACCTCGCGGCGGTCCAGGTCCTGGAGCATCTTGTTGATGACGCTCATGTCAGGCGATGCGCCAGGACCACCACGCACGCGCCTGCACCGCCGCCGGGGTATCGTCGCGAGCCGCCTGCACGTGCCGTCTTTCGATCGCCCAGCCGCCCTCTCCGTACACGAGCAGGAGCGCCTTGTGCGCGAGGGCGTTGACGAGGCGGGGCACGCCGGCACTCGACCGGTAGAGCGCGCGGCGCGCCGCCGGCCGCAACAGGGCGGGACCGGTGTAGCCGGCGACCCGGAGCCGATGCACGAAATACGCCTCGACTTCATCCTCGTCGAGACCCTTCAGGTCGTACTGGAAGCTGATGCGCTGGCGCAGCTGCCGAATCGACTCGGAGGCGAGCTTGCGATCGAGTTCCGGCTGGCCGAACAGCACGACCTGCATGAGCTTGCGCTTCTCCGTCTCGAGGTTCGTCAACAGGCGCAGTGTTTCCAGGGTGTCGAGCGGCATGGCCTGGCTCTCGTCCATGCACAGCACCACCCGCCGGTCGTGGCGCGCGAGGTCGAGAAGCGCGCGCGTAATGGAGCGCAGCAGCCGATGCTGCTCGATGCCGGTCTCGATGGGGGCGCCGAGCTCCTCGGCGAGGGCGAGCATCAGCGAGCGCGGCTCGAGGCTCGGATTCGGCATGTAGGCGGAAACCCACCGCGCGTCGTCCAGCGTGGCGAGGAACTTGCGGCAGAGGAGTGTCTTGCCGGTGCCGACTTCGCCGGTGATCTTGATGAAGCCCTCGCCGTTCTGCAGAGCGATGAGCAGGGTGTTGAGCGCCTCCTGCGTGCTGCGGCAGGGGAAGAAGAAGCTCGTATCGGGCGTGATGCCGAAAGGCAGCTCGCGCAGGCCGAAGTGTCCGAGATAGTTCATCGCCGCAGCCCCTTGGGTGTCGACGGGTAGAAATCCTTCAGGCGCTCCTCGGTTCTGCGCAGATCCTCCTGCCACGCCGCATCGTCCGCGAGCACGGTCGCCTTGAGGAGGATGACCAGCTCGCGCTTGCTGGTCTGGCGCGCGGTGTTGCGCAGGATCGGCACGTCGAGCCCCGGGATGCCGCCCCGGTTGTCCTGAACGTCGACGCTCATCAGGCCGCCGATGGCGACGATGTTGCCGTCGCTGGCGCGTACGATGGTATCGGTCTCGTTCACGCTGCTCTTCGCGAGCGGCAGCGTGATCGACGGGATGTTGCCGCCGAGGGCGACGACACGCTGGCTTTCGGTCACCTCGCTGACCGAAGGATGGATGTGCAGCATGATGCCGCCGTTGTCATCGATTCGCGGCGTCACGTCGAGCAGGACGCCGGAGAAGAAAGGCGCCACGGTTATCGTCGGCGACTGTTGTGTAGCGGTGCCGGTCGTCGTCGTCACCGTCGAGACGTTGGTGACGAAGAATTCGTCGGTCCCGACCTTGAGCACCGCCTTCTCGTTGTTGAGCGTTGCGATGCGCGGGCTAGAGAGAACCTGCACGGCGCCCTGGGTCTCGAGAAACTGCAGCAGCGCCGCGAAGTTCGCCGTCTGCAGCGCAATGCCGAATACCGCGCTCGCCGGGTTGGGGCTGGTGGCGGCTGTCACCGTGCTGGTGGCCCCCGGAATGTTGACGGTCTGGCCATTGGCGAGCAGCGCGGATCCGGGCGGGTTCGCCGAAAGCTGCGTCGCGCCGTTCGAGTTGGAGAACTGGCCGGCAGCGAAGCTGTTCTTGAAGATCGCCCAATTGATGCCCGCCTGGTAGGCGTCGGCGAGCGTGACTTGGATGATCTTGGCTTCGAGCATGACCTGGCGCTCGACCGCTATTCGCGTCTCGCGCAAGTACTGCTCGACGCTGCGCAGCTCGTCGGGCATGGCCCGCACGACGATGATCCCCGAGGTCGGCGTCACCACCACGCCGCGTCCGTCGGCCGTGCCGACGATGGCGACCAACGCGGCGTGCAGCTCGGCCCAGAAATCGTTCACCTGCTGCGTCGAGACGCGGCTCGAGTCGATCGAGCGCGCCGTGGGCAGCTGCCCCGGGTTCAACGTGCCGGGGAGCTGCGGCACGGCCGGCGTCTGCCCGCCGATCCCGGCCGGCATGGCCGCGTCCGCGACCGAGCCGGACTGCACCCGCAGGTCGCTCGTGCCGCGGCGTTGGCCAGTCAGGTAGTTCACCTTGAACACGCGCGTCTGGATACCGGCTGGCAGGATGGAAATGCGCGCGCCTTCAATACGGTACTCGTAGCCATACAGGTCTCGCAGGGCGTCGAGCGCCTCGCGGATCGTCACGTCCTTCAGGGAGACGGAAATCGTGCCGGTCACCCGCGGATGCACGAGCATGCTGTAGCGCGTGCCGCTCACGAGCGACATGAACACCTGGGAGGCGGGCGCGTTGTTCACCGCAAGGTCGAAGCGCGGCTCGAGCGGCTGCCCGGCGACGCTCGGCATGTTCATGCGCAGCGGCGGCAGCAGTGCTTCGCGGACCGCGGGCGGCGTGGTCTCAGGCTTGCGCTCGGAGAGCGCCTTGTCGAGCTCGCCGGTGATGTGATCGCCGACGCCCGTTGGCGGCTGCGGCGGCAGCGTGCAGGCGGCCAGCATCGCGAGGGCGGCGAGCGATCGGATCGTTCGGCTCGTTCTCATGTTATCTCCCCTTCGCAGGCGTGGGCCGCCTGCCGCTGCCGCTGAGGAGCCTGAGCGTCTCCTCGCTCCCGGGTCTGCGAATCAGGACTTCGCCCTCGCTGATGCGCACGATCTCGCCGTCGCGAAACCGGCTGCCGATCGTCACCTCCTCGCCGCTGATCACCGCCACGCGGCGATCCGGCGCGATGAGGACGGACTCGAGCCGGGGGCCGGCAGCGGACACCACGGTGCCGGGATCCACGGCACCCGGGGGACGCGTCGGATCGGCGAACGGTGCGCCGTAGGCGAGGGCTGCGCCGCTCAGCACGGCGAAGGCGGCGAGCGCGCGAGTCATACGACGAGCCACGCCCGGTCGAAGCTTATGGTGTGCACCCTGAGCTTCAGGGTGAGCAGGGGATGCTCGGTCACCGAGAGCTCGGCCGCCGACCAGTACAGCTGGCTCGGCAGCTCTTCGAGCATGCGCAGATAGTCGTAGAGCTCGCCATAAGTGCCCCGCACCGTGAGCTCGATGCCATGGCGATACATCGATGCCGTAGTCGCCGAGGCAGCGCCGGGCGCGATCGGCACGACGGCCAGCGTCCTCAGGTCGACGAGGGTGAGCGCCTTGTGGCGGCTTAGCATCTCCTCCAGGACCGCCCGCATGTGCTCCGGGGCGGTGAAGCGGCGCTCCTCGCCGGCGAGACGCGAGTTGAGAACGCTAAGCTCGGCGCGCAGCGCCGACTGCCGCTTTCGCGCCGCCCCGTCGCCGTCGATGCCGCTCGCTCCGAGCAGCCGCGCGACCTCGGCCTGCAGGCTGTTCAGCTCTTTCTGGTAATGCGCCGTTTCGGCGGCGAGCCGCTTCTGATTCGCGCGCTGCGGCTGCAGGAGAAGCGCGTTGCCGAAAAGCAGGAGCACCGCCGCCGCGGCGAGGAAGACCAGCACGCGCTGGCGCAGGCTCGCCGCGTCAATGCGCTCCGCGTAGTGCTGAAGCAGGTTTTTCACGGCGAGCGCCCCGGCGAAGACGCCCCGCGCAGCTCGAGCGGCGCGGTGAGCGAGAACTCGACGAAGCGGGCCGGCTCCGCGGCGCCCGCCGTGCCGCCGGCCGCCGTCAGCTTCATTTCCGTGACCCGGCGGCCGCGCATCATCGCCTCACGGCTGAGCGCGCGCAGGTACGACGGCAGCAGCTCGGCGCGCAAGGCGCGGCCTTCGATGACGAGGTCATTGCCGGCGTCGCCGATGTGAATACGCGTGAGCCAGATGCCGGTCATCGCCTCTCGCCCGAGCGCGGCGAAGAACTCGGAGAAACCCGCGGTATTGCCGAGCTCGCCCGTGGCGAGCGCCTGCAGTGTCGCCTGGCGAAGCTTGATCTCGGACTCGAGCCGGGCGGTCTCGGCCTCGAGCGCCTTGCTGCGGGCCGCGCTGCCGACCTGGCCGCCCAGCTTGACCACCTGGTCGCGCTGCCGGAGGACTTGCTCGCGATACTGGCTCGCCAGCCGCTCCGCCGAGCGCGTCTGGATCGAGCCGGCGACGAATACGACGACGATCCCGAGCAATACCACGGTGAGCGCATGAACCATCGTGCGCGACGAAAAATGCTTCTCCTGCTTGAGGAAGAGCGGGTTGTAGAGGTTGATCTGCTGGGTCATGGCGAGAGGCCTAGAGCGCCTTCGCTTCGTGGCGCAGCGCGGCACCGAGCACGTGGAACAGCCGCCACGCCGTCGCGCCGGCGAGACTCACTCCGTCTTCGAGGCGCAAGATGCGCGCGAAGTCGAGCTCCTCGACCGTCATGTCGAGATTGCCCGCCAGGTGGTCGAGCAAACCGTTCTCCGATGGCATCGGCGCGAGCACCAGCTTGGCGGGCGCGGCCGCCGGGAACTGCCGCTCCAGGTGATCGAAGCTTCTCTGCAGCTCGAGCAAGAGGCGATTCATCCCGTCACCGGGAAGCGCCTCCACGCCGTCCAGGCCGACGTCGATGCGGCGCACGAGGTGCAGCTCGCCGCGCAGCGTCACCGTGAGAAGCGATTGCTCGCGGTCGAGGTAAAGGAGCGCAACGCCGCGCTCCGCAGTCTCGAGCAAGGCGGCGATATTGCGTTGCGCGGTCTCCGGAATGTCGATGACCGTGAGCGGGATATGCGCAGCCGTGAAGCGCTCGATGCACGCCTGTATCACTTGGTTGCGCGCGGCAACGGCATACATCGAATGCGCCCGCCCAGGACTCGGCTCCGCCGGAATATCCAGCAGGTCGATGGTGGCGTCCTGCACGTGGTAGTCCAGCATGTCCTTGATGCGCCAGCGGACCGCTGTTTTCAATTCCAGCGCCGGCACGTTCGGCGCTTCCACGAGAAGCATCTGGTAGTCCGCCGGCGGAAGCAGCGCGAGGCATTGATGCCGGCCAAAGTCCAGCTCCTTCGCCACGCGCTCAAGCTGCTTGTCGCTCTCCAGTGCCTCCGTGCCGCAACGATTGATGGCGCATTGGCCGCGCTCGCCGCCGACGCCGTGCGCGAAATGCAGCTCGCCGGGCTGCAAAGAAATTGCGAGCCAGCCCGGCTGCCGAGCGCCGCGACGCTTGAACAGTCCCCTGATCATTTTGTTCTGCCCGATTGCTCGGGTTTGACTTCAAGTTAAATCAATAACCAATTGTTGTCAAATGTGTTTTTGTGCAGATTTCCTGCCACACGTAAGGCGTCTGGACGGGTCACTTCGCGAGGGTGAGCTGCAGCTGACGCTCGACATAGGTTGCCTCGGTGTTCGC
>DASQYN010000431.1:0-8206 GCA_035639215.1 Burkholderiales bacterium | reverse complement strand
CGCGCTGATGCGCGACCAGGGCGTGCGCCGCCTGCCGGTGGTCGACCAGGCCGGGCGACTCGTCGGTCTGCTCGCCGCCGACGACCTGCTCGACCTGCTCGCCGGCGAGATCTCCGACCTCGCGGTGATGGCGTCCCGCGGCATGACGCGCGAGCAGCAGGAGCGCGCGCCGATTGTCTGAAGGAGGCTCGCTATGCCGCAATTCGTCATGCTGACGCGCATCTCCGCGCAATCGCTGCACCAGCCGAAGTCGTTCGAGACGCTCGAGCGGCACGCGGTCGGGGAGGTTGCCAAGGCCTGCCCGGAAGTGAAATGGGTCGCCGATTTCGCGGTGCTCGGCCCCTACGACTACCTCGACATCTTCGAGGCGCCGGACATCGCTACGGCGATGCGCGTCTCGGCGCTGGTGCGCAGCTACGGCCACGCGCACACCGAAGTGTGGCCCGCGCTGCCGTGGGCGGAATTCAAGAAGCTGGTTCATGCCTTACCGGCGCCGCAGGAAAAAAACCTCGGCTGAGCGCCGGCGGCGTCGGCGGCCGGCCGTGACGCCGACGGCGCGCCGCGACGACCTCGACGCCGTGAGCCGCGCGCAGCTTGGCCGGGACGAGCAGGCACGCGCCTATCGTCCGCGCGAGGACGACGCTTCGGTGGAGGATCCGCTCGGCGACTGGCCCGAGGAACGCTGACCGCGGCCGGGCGGGCATACCTGCACGAGCTCCCACCCGCCGCTCGGCACATCGTGCGCGAGGACGAACTCGCGCCCGTCCGCTATGCGCACGCGGAGGGTCTGCTGCGCCGGCCCGCCCGATCGCTCTACCACCTCGACCACGTGCAGCCGCTGGCCCGATAGCCAGAAGCAGCGCGGCTCTAGCCCGCGTCGTCCGCGCACGCAGTCAACCTGGATCTTCATGTCGCCACTGTGCACGTCTCCCGGTAAGCCGGGTTGACGCACCTCAACCGGCGCTCCGTGCGACGCCGCACACTGGGCGCATGAGATGGACTGCGCTTTTCCTGTGCTTCTGCGCGACGCTCGCCGGCGCGCAGTTCACGCCCCCTGCCCAGCAGGTCTACATCATGGCGCCGCAGCTGCGCGCCTTCGCCGGCTCGGATCCGAATTTCGAGAGCCTCGCCGCCGGGCTCGCGCTCGGGCAGACGATCACGCTCACCAGCGCGGCCGAGAACGGCCGCCTCGAGATCGCGACTTTCACCGCCGCACAGGGCACTGCGCCCGGCGACACCGCCAGGCTGCTCGAAGCTGCGCGCCAGCGCCTGATCGCGCAGGGCGTCGGCCAGCCGAGGGCGGCGCAGATCGCCGTCGCGCTGATGGGCGGCACGCTGGTCACGCCTTCGGGCATGGTGACGCTCGCGCCGATGATCGCCGCGGCCGATCCGAAGCATCCGCTGCAGGTCGGGCTCACGTTCTTCTCGGGCTCGCGCGACAACTTCGCGCGGCTCAACACCGGCCTGAGCCAGGGCTCGACGATCACGCTCACCCCGGGCGCGTCGGGCGGCACCCCGGTCACTTTCACGCCGCCGGGCGGCCCGATGAGCGATGCCGAGGTGTCGCAGACGTTGAACCTCGCCGCGGCGCTCCTCGCCGGGCAGGGAATCCACGATCCGACGCCCGAGCAGGTGCGCTCCGCCGTGGTGGGCGGCACCGTCACCACCAGCGACGGACGGACCGTGCTCCTGCGCGGCGTCATGGAGGGGCGCGTCCAATCGACCGCGGCTTCGCCGCAAACGCAGACCAGCGCGACGACGCGCGAAGGCCATGTCAGCGACTCGGCGGGCAGCGGACACACCAGCGATACGTCGAAATCGAGCCCGACGAGCGCCTCTCCCAGCGGACATACTTCCGACCGCAGCAGCACCGGCTTCACCAGCGACCGGCCGGCGAAGAAATAGCGTCAGCGGTTGCGCGCGCGTTTCAGGTCGTCTAGCGCGTGCTGCACGGCGGCGAGCAGCCTTCCCTGCTCCTCGTAGCGCTTGCCCAGATCGGCGGCCTCGAGGCGCGCCTTTTCGGCGACGCGGCGAGCTTCCTCCGCGGTGGCGCGCAGCGACTCGGCGTCCTGGCGATGCGCCTCGAGCTGCCCGCGCATTGTCTCGGCATAGCTGCGCAGCTTCTCCGCGATGTCGCGCTCGATCTCCTGCATGCGGCGCGCCGCCTCGGCGCTCGAGCGCAACTCCTCCGCGACCAGGCGCTGCTCTTCGGCGGCCTTGCGTTCCTGCTCGGCGATGTCGCGGCCGGAATCGTTGTGGAGGGCTGTCATATTTCTAATCTATTAGTTATACACTTTCGAGTATTGACGGGCGTCAACGGCAGGCGCAGAGTCGATGCGCCATGACCGACGAGCTCGGACGCGCGGACCACGAATGGCGCATCGCCCAGGAGTCGTTCGTCGCCCTCTCCGTCGCCGCAACAATGGCATTTCACGAGGCGCAAGGCCGTAGCACCGCGGCCATCAACTCGCCCGACCAGCACGACGACGCGCTGAACATCGCCGCCAGCGCGCTCTCCCGCCTGCTCACCATCTACATCGTCGACGAGGCCACGGACCAGCGCGTGGCGACCAAGCTCGACGTGCTGAACGGGAAGTTCACCCGCGGCGCCACGGAGTTCCGCCGGCGCGACGGCGCAGTCGTAGGCACGATGACCGTGAAGCGCGGCGATCTCACTTCGGCGCTCTCGCTGATCCGGCGGGTCGGCATCCCGTTCGGGCTCGCCATCGAGGCCGAGCCCGACGAGAAGGCGCCGGCGCCCGAGCGCGAGGCGCGCACGCCCGAGAAGAAGTAGCTAGCTGCGCGGTACGCGCGCGCCGGTCAGGCGCGGTCCTCCAGGCGCATGCGCACTTCGGCCTCGGCTTCGATCCAGTCCTGCACTTTGTGGCCGGGCGCGAAATTGCGCGCCTTCGCCTTGAAGTAGGCGGTTTCCTGGATCATGCGGTAGAGCTGCTCCGGCGTGGGCGCCGCTCCGGCCATCCCGCTACCGGCGTCGGCGGTAGAGAAGGCCTCCGTCGGGGGGGTGTCCGGGGCGGTCCTGGAGGGTTTGCGCAGCTTGGTCGCCTTGGCGGTCTTGCCGGGGGTGGCGGGGCGATCTTTGGCTCTGGCCATGTTGGGTTCTCCGATTGCGGGGCAGCTTGAGAAGATTGCGAGGCTAGCAAAGTTGGCTTGCGGCTTCCATCGGGCGTTAGAATTCCCGCCCGTGAAGGCGGCGATCGAGAAGGTTTTCCGGCTGGCGGCCGGGCGCACCGACATCCCGTTCGCGGTGCGCTTCGTCGACGGCTCGGAGTTCCGCAGCCGCGCCGATGCGCCGCCGGACTTCACGATCGTCTTTCGCAAGACTCGCGCCTATCGGCGCACCGCGCTGCTCGGCCACGTCGGCCTGCTCGAAGCCTATTTCGACGGCGACATCGACATCGAAGGCAGCCTGCAGCGCGCGCTGCAGGCCGGCATGCAGGGCGGCGTCGACCAGCCGAACCGGCTGGTGCGCTTCGCCAATCGCTGGCACGAGCTCCTCCATTCCAACAAGAGCTGGAGCCGGGCGAAGCACAACGCCGAGTTCCACTACGCGCTCGGGCCGGACTTCTACAAGCTCTGGCTCGACGATCCGCTGATGCTCTACACCTGCGCCTACTGGAAGGAAGGCACGCGCACGCTCGAGGAGGCGCAGCGCAACAAGCTGGAGCACGTCGCGCGAAAGGTGCGGCTCGAGCCGGGCGAGGACGTGGTCGACGTCGGCTCGGGCTTCGGCGGCTTCCTGCTCTACGCCGAGGAGCACTTCGGCGTGAAGGTCACCGGCTACAACACCACGCGCTCGCAGGTCGAGCACGCCAAGCGGCAGATCGAGCGCCGGCGCCTGCGCCAGACGGTGGCGCTCGAAGGCGACTTCCGCAGCATGGACCGCGAGTACGACAAGGTAGTGTCGATCGGCTGCCTCGAGCATGCCGGGCGCGACGGCCTGGTCGATCTCCTCCGCGCCCATGCGCGCGCGCTCAAGCCCGGCGGGCTCGGCCTCATCCACTTCATCGGGCACGTCGGGCATTTCGAGACCGACTACTTCATCCGCAAGTACATCTTCCCGGGCGGCTGGATCCCGAGCCTCGCCGACGTCGTCGTCGAGATGGAGAAGGCGGGCCTCGAGGTGCTCGATGTCGAGAACCTGCGCCGCCACTACGCGCTGACGCTCGACGTCTGGGGCGAGCGCTTCGACCAGAACTGGCAGCGCATCCAGGCGCTCGACCCGCAGCGCTTCGACGAGCGCTTCCGGCGCATCTGGCGCGTCTACCTCTACGGCTGCGCCGAGATGTTCCGCTCGCCGGCCGGCCACACGCATCTCTTCCAGATCGTGTTCTCCAAGGGCAACGCCGCCATGACGTCCTACCCGATGAGCCGGAGCTTCCTCTACGAACCGCCCCGAGAGCCTGCACAGCAGGAAAAAAGAAGCCCTAGCCGAGCAGCTTAGGGCCGGCGCCGGCCCGGTCGGGCTGGCGAAGGAAACTTCGAACCTGTTCCGCGACCGCGAAGCCGTGGCGCGGCGGCGGCTGGACGTTCGCGCCTTCAAGGAAGTTCTGGAAATTGCGGACGGCTACGTCGACACCGAGGGCATGATTCCCTACGAGTCCCTGACCGCCGCCTGCCTCGCCAAAGGCGTGATGCCGGCGGTGGTGCCGCAGCTGAAGACCATTACCCTCGGCGGCGCCGTGGCGGGCGTCGGCATCGAGTCCTCGTCGCATCGCTACGGCCTGGTGCACGACACCATGCTGGAGCTCGAGGTGCTGCTCGGCGACGGGCGCGTGGTCGTCTGCACCGCCGACAACGAGCACTCGGATCTCTTCTTCGGCTTTCCCAACTCCTACGGCACGCTCGGCTATGCGCTGCGCGTGAAGGCGCGCACCGTTCCGGTCAAGCCTTACGTGCGTCTCGAGCACCGCCGCTTCTCCGACGGCCAGCAGTTCTTCGCCCATCTTGGCCAGGTCCTGAACGATCGCGAAGCCGATTTTGTCGACGGCACGGTGTTCGCTCCCGACGAGATGTATCTGACGCTCGGTCGCTTCAGCGACAAGGCGCCTTACAGGAGCGACTACACGTACGAGCGCATCTATTACCGCTCGATCCGCGAGAAGCGCGAGGACTACCTGACGATCGGCGACTACATCTGGCGCTGGGACACCGACTGGTTCTGGTGCTCAAAGAATGTCTTCGCCCAGAACGCTTTCATAAGAAGGTTTTTCTACGGCAGGGAGCGCCTGGGATCGAAGACGTACACGAAGATCATGCGCTGGAACAGCCGCGTCGGCGTGACGAAGAAGCTCGAGCGCGTGCTCGGCCTGCATTCCGAGTCGGTGATCCAGGACGTGGATATCCCGCTCGGCCGCGCAGCGGAATTTCTCGACTTCTACAGGGCTGAAATAGGTTTATGGCCGCAATGGGTCTGCCCCATCGGGCCCCAGGCGCATTCCGGCAGCTTTTCTCTCTACCCGGTGCGCAACGAGTGGTACGTGAACTTCGGCTTCTGGGACGTGAAGCGCACGCGCGAGGCGCATCCCGCGGGCCACTTCAACCGCCTGATCGAGCGCAAGGTGGCGGAGCTGGGCGGCATCAAGTCGCTCTACTCCGACAGCTTCTTCAGCCGCGAGGAGTTCGACCGTTCCTACGGCGGCGAGCAGTATCGCAGGCTCAAGGCCCGGTACGATCCGCAAGGCGCCTTCCCGCAGCTGTACGACAAGTGCGTCTTACGACACTGAACCGGCACTGAGCGCCTTCATCTCGCTTGCGGCGATCGTCATCGTCGCCGCGCTCTTCCTCCTGCTGCTCTTCGAGCCCGGGCTGCCCTACCGGGTGATCGAGCCCTCGCGCAAGCCGCTCGACTCGCCGCACTTCGTCAACTACCTGAGCGCCATGGTGAACGGGCGCCTGTTCGCCGCCGGCAGGCTCGACGTGCTCAATAGCGGCGAGCAGATCTATGCCGCGGCGCAGGAGGCGATCCGCTCGGCGCGGCGCAGCGTGCATCTCGAGGTCTACCTCTTCCTGCGCGGCCGCGCCGGCGACGAGGCGCTGAAGGCGCTCACCGAGCGCGCGCGCGCCGGCGTGCAGGTGCGCATCGTCGTCGATCGCATCGGCAGCCTGATGACGCCGAAGCGCTATTTCGCCGAGCTGCTCGCGGCGGGCGGGCGCGTCTATTGGTACCAGCCGGTGGCCTGGTACACGCTCAAGCGCTTCAACAACCGCACCCACCGCGACATCCTGGTCGTCGACGGCGAGGTCGCCTTCGTCGGCGGCGTCGGGGTCGCGGACTTCTGGCTCAGCCCTGCGGGCAACGGCAGGCTCGCCCCGGCCGGAAACGGACGGCCCTGGCGCGACACGATGGTGCGCGTGCGCGGCGACCTGGTGAAAGCGCTGCAGACCTCCTTCGCCGAGAACTGGCTGGAAGCCGCGGGCGAGGTGCTGCCCGAAGCGGAGTTCGCGCTGCTCAGCGAAGAGGAGCCGCGCGTCGTGCCGGCCGAGAGCGGGCTCGGCATGGTGGTGAACAGCACGCCCTCGGCGGGACGCGCCACGCAGGCGCGGCTGCTCTTCCAGGTCCTGGTCGCCTCGGCGCGCGAGTCGATCCACATCTGCTCGCCGTATTTCCTGCCCGACCGCAGCCTGATGGCCGAGCTCGAACGCGCCGCGCGCCGCGGCGTGCCGGTGACGATTCTGACGCCCGGCAAGTGGAACAACCATCCGATCACCCGCCTCGCCAGCCGGCGCCGCTACGGGCGGCTGCTCGAGGCCGGGGCGAGGATCCACGAATACCAGCCGGCGATGATCCACGCCAAGGTGTTCATCGTCGACGGCCTCTGGGCGGTGGTCGGCTCGACCAACTTCGACAACCGCTCCTTCGGCTTGAACGACGAGGTGAACCTCGCCGTCCTCGAGCGAGATTTCGCCGCGCGCCTGGAGGCCGACTTCGCCGCCGATCTCGCGCAGTCGAAGGCCATCAGCCTCGAGGAGTGGCGCGGCCGCTCCTACGCCGAGCGCCTCCTCGCGCTCGGCGCGCGCATCCTGGAGCGGCAGGTCTAGGTTTCGGGGTGATCCTGCACAATGGTCTGCTTCGGACCAAAATTGACGCGCAGTAATGGAAAGGCGCTGAAGAAGCCGCGCCCGAAGAAAGATTCGCTGAAGTGACAGACGATCTTGCCTGGTGGATCGCGGCGGCCGCTGCCCTCGGATACCTCGGCCTCTGGTTCTGGGCGATGATCGACGCCGGCAATAAGCGCAAGTGGGCTTGGTTCGTTTTGATATTGCTCTTTTCTCCCGTTCTACTCGTTCTGTACCTTCTGTTTGGGCGAAGAGTGGTGGACCCTAAGAATGGCTGACCCTTTAGCCAAGTACATACTCTCGCAAACCGTCCAAGTAACGTCCGCTTGCGACCCGGAGCGACCGATCGGCGCAACACCTCTGTTACCAGCTGACATGCCTTAGGGAAAGCTGCTTGCGTGCCCGCTAGCTCAATACGTGCATGTAGCGCGTTCAACGTGACTACACAAAAAGGTCTTTTATGGACAACGATGCAAAACCCACCCTTAAAGCGCATCTCGACGCTTTGCTCTTAAAGGTCCCCAGTGTCAGTGCGAGAAAGATAAACAAGCTCGATGCTTACTTCGTCAATGACAAGATGTTCGCCTGCATCAGCGGCGACGGTGTCGGATTGCGCCTGCCTGCCCACACGGCGAGAGACCTTCAATTCTCAAGAGCTGACGTCGTTCCCTTTCAGCCTGGCGCGCTGACGGGTACGAGGGAATGGATACAGATTAATCGTGCTGATCCGTCCGAGTATCAGCGGGATCTCGACTTATTTGCTGCGTCCATCGAGTTCGTAAAAGCTGCGCGTACCCCAAAGTAGGGGGTTTAGCGGACGGAGGTTTCAACGACGGCCCGACACCTCTCTTACCTGCAGACATGCCTCGAGCGGAAGCTGCTGACGTACCCGGGGCTATACGTCTAGCCCCTCGCTGAAAAAACATGCTTATCCAACGTCCGCTCTCGGCTGCGGATTCAATGGATCGACGCAAAACAGCGATGATAGCGCTCGGCTGGAGTTTCAAAGCCGAGGGTTTTTCTGGGTCGCTCGTTGAGCCGTCGCGCGACGGCGTCTAGCTTCGCCTGCGAGTAGACCGAGAGGTCAGTTCCTTTCGGGAAGTACTGTCGCAGCAGCCCATTGGTGTTC
>DASQYN010000430.1:0-5456 GCA_035639215.1 Burkholderiales bacterium | reverse complement strand
GACCGCGCGGTACAGCCCCGCGACCATGAGCAGCTCCACGAGCTGGTCGGGCGCGAAGTTTCGCGAGAGCTCTTCCCAGAGCCGGTCGTCGACGCGGCTGCTGTCGTGCAGTTGGTCCGCCAGGCGGATCACCAGCCGCTCCACCGGGCTCCAGCACTTGTCGGCGGCGATGCCGTGGACGGTGGAGCGGAGCTCTTCCGCAGTCCATTGCGCCTTGGCGCCGAAGCTTGCGACGTGGACGCCCCACTCGTATTCCGCGCCGCAACGTGCGCAGGTGCGCAGGATCATCAGCTCCCGGGAACGAAGCGGGATGCTGCCGCGGTCGAGCAGGTTGCCCGCGATCATGCGCTCCAGTACGCGCGGGTTGTGCGCCACGGTTCGGAAAAGCAGGAGCGGCGGCGCACCCCGCATCAGCTTGTCGAACTGCGCCTGCACGTCGGCCGGGTAGGGGGGATCGATGGGGGCGATACGCGGCTTAGCCGGTTTTGGCATCAGGGACCTTTGTCGGGATATGCCGTTATTCCTGCTTGACGTTGGCGGCGCGGATCGCGGTGCCCCAGCGGGTGATCTGATCGCGCAGGAAGCGGTCGAGCTCCTCGGGGGTGCCGCCGGCGGGCTCCATGTTGATGCGCGCCATGCGTTCGCGGACGTTCGGGTCGCGCACCGCATCGTTGATGGCGCCGTTCAGCTCGTCGATCACGCGGCGCGGGGTGCCGGCGGGGGCGAAGAAGCCGTACCAGGACACGACCTCGAAGCCCGGCAGGCCGGACTCGATCATGGTCGGCACGTCGGGTAGCGCCGGCGAGCGTTTCGCGCCGGTCACCGCCAGGATGCGCACCTTGCCGGCCTTCGCCTGCGGCACGACGATTCCCGGATCGAACATGAACGCGACTTCGCCGGAGAGGAGCGCGGTCAGCGCGGGCTGCGAGCCCTTGTAGTGGACGATCGTGAAGTCGATGCCGGCGGCGGTCTTCAGCATCTCGGCGGCGAGATGCAGCGTCGTGCCCTTGCCGGGCGAGGCGGCGTTCAGCTTGCCGGGATTCGCCTTGGCGAGCGCGATGAGCTCTGCCGGCGTGTGGGCCGCGACCGAAGGATTGACCACGAGGATGTTCTGCGCCGTCGCGGCGAGCACGATCGGGGCGAAGTCGGCCACCGGGTCGAAGGGCAGCTTCTCGACCAGCGTCGCGTTCACCGCGTGCGAAGTCACCGCGAGAAGGATGGTGTAGCCGTCGGGCGGCGCCTTGGCGACCGCGTCCGTGCCGATGATCGTGCCGGCGCCCGGACGGTTCTCGACGATGGCGCCGCTCTTCCAGCGCGCCGCGAGCCGCTCGGCGATCAGCCGGCCGAGCACGTCGACCGGGCCGGCCGGCGTGAACGGCACGACGATGCGTATCGGGCGAGCGGGAAAATCCTGCGCCTGCGATGGCGGGGAGACGGCCGCGGCGAGGCAGGCGAGCAGGTTAAGAAGGCGACAGGTCATTGAAAGCGCTCCGGTCGTAGTGGCGTGATGTCGATCTGCGGGGTTTCGCCGGCGACGAGCTCGGCGATGGTGCGTCCGGTCCCGGGCGCGCCGCACATGCCGACGTGCCCGTGACCGAAGGCATAGAAGACGTTCGCCGCGCGAGGCGACGGGCCGACGACCGGCATGCTGTCGGGCAGGCACGGCCGATGGCCCATCCAGCGCGAGACCTGCGAGATGTTCATGTCCGGATACAGCCGCTTGCCGAGGCGGAGCAGCGCATCGGCGCGCGCCCAGTTCGGCGGCGCCTCGAGGCCGGCGATCTCCACCGTTCCGGCGAAGCGCATGCCCATCTCCATCGGCGTCGCGTAGACGCGCGGCAGCACCCAGTTGACCATGCGGCCCGGCTGCACGCCGGGATTCTCCACCGTGACGTGGTAGCCGCGCTGCGTCTCGAGCGGGATGCGGTCGCCCAGCCGGGCAGCGAGGCGGTGCGACCACGCCCCGGCGGCCACCACGACCGCGTCGGTGACGAGCTCTCCCACGGAAGTTCGCACCACGACCTTGCCGTCGCGTTGCGGCGCGATGTCGGAAGCTTCGGCCTTGAGCAGCGATCCGCCGCCCGCGACGACGCTGTCGACGATCGCGCGCGCGAGGCGCGCGGGATTGGTGGTGAAGCCGTTCTCGGGCGCGTACGTCCCCCACTTGAATGCGCTAGAGAGCCCCGGAACCCTGCTCTGGATGTCGGCGGCGTCGAGGTCCTCGAGCACCGCGCCGAGCTTGCGCCGCATGTCCTCCGCGCGCTTGCTCGCGCGAAAGCTGGCCTCGGAATCGTAGAGGTAGATGATGCCCTCGCGGCGGATCAGGTCCTGCGCGCCCGCCCGCGCGAGGAGCGGCGCATAGCACTCGAAAAGCGGTCGCAGGAGCGGCCGCAGCGAGTTCGCCGTGTCCCACATCGACGGCGCATTGGCGCGGCGCAGGAACCGCACGAGCCAGGGCAGCGCGCGCGGCAGATACGACCAGCGGATGGTGAGCGGCCCGAGCGGATCGAGCAGCCAGCCCGGGACCTGGCGCAGCATCCCAGGCATGGCGACCGGCAGGACGGCGGTCGGCGAGAGCGAGCCGGCGTTGCCGAAAGAGGTCGCCTCGCCCGGCGCATTGCGCTCGACGAGCGTGACGGCGATGCCTTTCTCCTGCAGCCACCCGGCGCAGCAGGCGCCGACGATGCCGGCGCCGATGACGGCGGCTTCGCGCACCGAGCCGGGGCGTCGCGTCTGCATCGGCAAATTATGCCGACGATCGCCGAACACGCATCCGCTGTTCCGCAGCCCGGCCCGCATGCGAAACTGCCCGGCTCTGGAACTTGACTTCACTCACCTCGCGGCCGGCGGCGCGCTCGTCGTCGCCGTGGCGGCCGCCGCCTGGTGGCGCGGGCTGAAGCCGTCGAACGAGCGCGACTGGCGGCCCGAGGTGGCGCGCCTCGCGACGGCCGAGGTCGAAGGCGATCGCGTGACCGTCAAGAACGTGCGCAACTTCCGCTATCGCAGCGTCGAGGACTTCGACGAGCGCTGGGAGGCGAGGACTTACGATCTCGCGAAGCTCGAGGGGCTGGACGTGTTCTTCATCGACTGGGGCGCGCCGCTCATCAATCACACGATCCTCTCGTGGTCGTTCGCCGGCGGGCAGCATCTCGCGATCTCGGTCGAGGTGCGAAAAAGGAAGGACCAGGAGTATTCGGCGCTCAAGGCGTTGTTCCGGCAGTTCGAGCTGGTCTACGTCGTGGCGACCGAGGAGGACGTCATCAGGCTGCGCACCAACTACCGCCGGCGCGAGGAGACCTATCTCTACCGCCTGCGCACCTCGAAGGCGGCGGCGCGGGCGCTGCTCCTCGACTTCCTGCGGGCGATAAACCGCATCGCGCGCCGGCCGCTCTGGTACAACGCGGTCGCCGCGAACTGCACGACCGTGATCCGCGAGCGGGTCATCCACGCGGGCGGCAAGCTGCCGCTCACCTGGCGGCTCTTCGCCAACGCCTACCTGCCCGAGTTCCTCTACCGCCGCCGACTGCTCGACACGAGCCGGCCGTTCGCGGAGCTGAAGGCGATGAGCCACATCAACGAGCGCGCGCGGAAGATCGGCGAGGGCGAGGACTTCCCGGCGAGGATCCGCGAGGGCCTGCCGATGCCGTCGTTTGCGCCAGCTGATACGATGTCGAACAACCATCCGAAGGGAGGATGAGCATGTCCAAGCGATCCGATGCGATGAAGCGCAAGGCGAAGGCGATGGCGAAGAGAAACCTCGCCAAGGCGAAGCTGCAGCTCGCCAGGTTCAAGAAGCGCGCCCGTCTGGAGCTGGCGCGGCACGGCCGCGCGCTGAAGCTCGCCGCGAAGCGCTACAAGGTCGCCCTGAAGAGCTCGTAATTCGGGGACGGAGCCCGATCTCGGCGCGCCTCGTCTCGCTCAACGTAGGATTACCGCGCGAGATCGAGTGGCGCGGAAGAGTCGTGCGCACCGGGATCTGGAAGGACCCGGTACAGGGCCGGCGCCGCGTCGGGCGGCTCAACGTCGAAGGCGACGGGCAGGCCGATCTCGGCGGGCACGGCGGCGAGCAGCGCGCCGTTTTCGTCTACCAGGTCGAGTCCTATCGCTATTGGGAAGCGCGGCTCGGCCGGCGCGATCTCGTCCACGGGCAGTTCGGCGAGAACTTCACCATCGAGGGATTGCCCGATGACGAGGTGTGCATCGGCGATCGCTACCGGATCGGCAGCGCCCTCTTCGAGGTGACCCAGCCGAGAGTCACCTGCTACCGCGTCGGCATCCGTACCGACGAGCCGCAGATGCCCGCGCTCCTCACTTCGAGCGGACGACCCGGCTTCTATTTCCGCGTCATCGAGGAAGGCGAGGTCGGCGCCGGCGATGCGATCGTGCCGGTCGCTCGCGGGCCGGAGCGGATGAGCGTTGCGACGGTCAACGCGCTGCTCTACTCCTCGCATCACCCGCGCGACCAGCTCGAGCGCGCGCTGCGCATCCCGGCGCTGTCCCCGGGCTGGCGCTGGTCGTTCGAGATGTTGCGGAGAAGCGAGCAGGCGAACTCCGGCGTCAGCGGCAACGCCGGCCTCGCGCCGGCAGCGGCGGCGAGTGCGGCGGCGCCGGGGTTTCGTCCGCTGAGAGTTGCGCGGATCGATCGCGAAGGCGCGGACGTGCTCTCCTTCTCGCTCGAGCCGACGGACGGCGGACTGCTAACCGCTCCGCTCCCCGGCCAATTCGTGGTGCTGCGGTTGCGCGCGAGGCCGGACGGCGGTCCGCTTTTCCGCAGCTATTCGCTGTCGGGACTTCCCTCCGGCGAGCGCTATCGCATCAGCGTAAAGGTCGAGCCGAACGGCGCCGCGGGAAACTACCTGGAGAAGTACGTCCGCGCCGGCGACGTCCTCGAGGTCAGCGAGCCGAGAGGTAGCTTCGTCCTGCAAGCGGGTGATGGCGCGGTGATGCTCCTCAGCGGCGGAATCGGCGCGACCCCCGTGCTCGCGATGCTGCACGCGCTCGCGGCAAGCGCGACGCCGCGCGCCGTCTGGTGGCTGCACAGCGCACGCGACGGCAAGTCCGATTCGTTCGCCGCGGAGGTGCGGCGGCTTCTCGGACTGCTCGCTCGGGGCCGAAGCCGCGTCTGGTATAGCCGGCCAGCGGCAGAGGATCTGCAGGGACGCGATTACGACGCGGCCGGCCGCCTGGGTGTGAAGGTGCTCGACGAGCTCGGCGTGCCTCGCGAGGGCGACTTCTACCTCTGCGGCCCGGCGAACTTCCTCAGCGACCTGAGGGCCGGCCTCGTTGCGTGGGGTGTGCCGGCGGGCCGGATTCATTCCGAAATCTTTGCCGGCGGCCCTTCGCTGCGGCCGGGCATGGCCGCCGCGCCGGGGGTCGCACCGCATCAGCCGGCGAGCCCCGGCACCGGGCCGCTCGTATCGTTCGCGCGCAGCGGCATCAGCGCGCGCTGGCGCCTC
>DASQYN010000429.1:0-8189 GCA_035639215.1 Burkholderiales bacterium | reverse complement strand
CGCGCCCCGAGCCATCCGGCGCGACATGCTCCTCGAAGCCGAGCAGCAGGCGTTTCCACCAGCTCGCGCGGGGATCAAAGCTCGGGAACGACTCGACTTTCGCCCGCACCGGCTCCCACTCCACCAGCGGGTAGATGAGCACGCATCCGTCGGGATGCGCCGTGACAACCAGCGGTTTGCCCGCTTCGGCCAATGCGGCACGATGGCGAGTGGGGATGGCGACGCGCCCCTTTGCGTCGAGAGTGATAACCGCCGCGCCGTGAAAGCCTCCACCCATACGGCCATTTTTCCCACTTTTTCCTACCTTTTGCCACCATACCTAAGGAGATCCCTCTTGGTCAAGCGCATTTTTCTTGGTATCACAAGGACTTAGATGCGATTTTCGGCATCACACTTCAAGATTATTACCTCATACGCTTCAAAGAGTTAGTATCGAAACCGAAAGTGGAAGCTTAGAAAAGTTCGGTTGCACGCCAGTGACATAATCCCGGCCTTCCATGATCGACAAATTCTCCGAAAGCGCCGGAGCCGCGCTGGCCGATATCGCCGATGGCGCCACGGTGATGATCGGCGGGTTCGGCAGCGCCGGCATGCCGGCGCTGCTCATTGATGCGTTGATTGCCCAAGGCGCGCGGGAACTCACGATCGTCAACAACAACGCCGGCAACGGCGACAACGGCCTTGCGGCCCTGATGAAGGCCAAGCGCGTGCGCAAGATTCTTTGTTCCTTTCCGCGCCAGGTCGACTCGTGGCACTTCGACGCGCTGTACCGGTCGGGGGAGATCGACCTCGAGCTAGTGCCGCAGGGAACGCTGGCGGAGCGCATCCGCGCGGCGGGCGCGGGGATCGGGGCGTTCTACACGCCCACCGCCTTCGGCACCGAGCTGGCCAAAGGCAAGGAGACGCGTCGCATTGGTGAGCGCGACTACGTACTCGAGTATCCCATCCATGCCGACTATGCGCTGATCAAAGCCGACCGGGCCGACCGTTGGGGCAACCTGGTTTTCCGGAAGACGGCACGCAACTTCGCGCCGATCATGGCGGCCGCCGCGCGCTGTACCATCGTCCAGGTGCGAGAGACCGTAGAGCTCGGCGCGCTCGACCCGGAGACGATCGTAACGCCGGGCATCTTCGTGAAGCGCATCGTCCGCGGCGGCGGATCGCTGCGAAAGGCGGCCTGATGAAAAGGCTCGACCGGAATCAGATGGCGGCGCGGGTGGCGCGAGACATTCCCGAAGGCGCTTACGTGAACCTCGGCATCGGCCTGCCGACGCTGATCGCCGAGCACCTGCCGAGAGGCCGGGAAGTCATCCTGCACAGCGAGAACGGAGTGCTCGGCATCGGCCCGCGGCCGGCGTCCGGCGAAGAAGACGAAGATCTCATCAACGCGGGGAAAGAGCCGGTCACGCTTCTCGCCGGTGGTTCATACTTCCACCACGCCGACTCCTTCGCCATGATCCGTGGCCGCCACCTGGACTTCGCCATTCTCGGCGCTTTCCAAGTGTCGGCGAGGGGCGATCTTGCCAACTGGCATACCGGCGCTCAAGACGCCATCCCGGCGGTCGGCGGCGCGATGGATCTCGCGGTCGGCGCGAAGAAGGTGCTCGTCATGATGGAGCACCTGACGAAGAAGGGCGAAAGCAAGATCGTCGAGCGCTGCGTCTACCCCCTCACCGGCGCGCGCTGCGTCAACCGCGTGTACACGGACCTCGCCGTGATCGACGTGAAGCCCGACGGGCTTCACGTCGTTGAAGTGGTCGACGGGCTTTCGTTCGAGGAACTCCAGCGCCTGACCGGAGTTCCTTTGAAGCGGCTGGCCTCGGCGGCCTAGCGCTATTGCGGCTTGACCCCGGCGGCGGCCAGCAGCCGCTTGTTGGTGTCGATTTCCTCGCGTACCAGCTTGCCGAACTGCTCCGGCGACATGTCCATGGTCTCGTTGCCGCCGTTCACCAGCCGCTCGTGCACTGAGGGATCGGCCAGCGCCTTGCGCACGTCTGCGTTGAGCTTCTTCACCAGTGCGTGGTCCATCTTTGCCGGGCCCCATAGGCCAAACCAGAGCGGCGACTCAGCGCCCTTCACGCCGGCCTCGGCCGCCGTCGGCACGTCGGGCAGTTGCGGATTGCGTTTGCTCGTACTCACCGCAAGCGGCCGAAGCTTGCCGCCCTTGATCGCGCCGATGGCGGCGGAGATCGGCGCCCAATAGGCGTCGACGTTGCCGCTGAACATCGCGGTGATGACCTCGGGCGTCCCCTTGAAAGGCACCTGGAGGATCTTGATGCCGGTGGCGGCGATGAACTTCTCCGTCGTGAGATGCGTGCCGCTGCCGATCCCGGCGTGGCCGATATTGAGCGCCCCGGGCTTGGCCTTCGCCGCCGCCACGAGGTCGGCGACGCTCTTGTACGGGCCGTCGGGCCGCACCGTGAGCACGTTCGGCTGTATGGCGAGCGGAGCGATGTCCGTGAAGTCCTTGAGCGTGTCGTACGGCAGTTTCGCGTAGATCGCCGGGTTCACGGTATGCGCGTTCGAATTGACGAGCAGCGTATAGCCGTCGGGCTCCGCCTTCGCGACGACGGCGGAGCCGATCGATCCGCCGGCGCCGGCGCGATTCTCCGGCACTACGGGCTGCCCCCACATTTCCGAAAGCTTCTGCGCGACGATCCGGCCGACGATGTCGGTGGAGCTGCCCGGCGTGAATGAAATGATGAGGTGCACGGGCTTCGTCGGGTAGGACTGCGCTTGCGCATTCAGTGCTACAACCGCGGCCGTCGCGGCGAGCAATGCCTTCAGGACCTTCATACTTTTCCTCCTAGGGATGGTTGACTTTTTAACGCTTCGCGAGCCGCAGCGGTTGACCGTCAGCCGCGTCTCGCCCAGTACTCCGCCGACGATTTCGACTGACGCAGCGCCTCCGCCGTCTCGTAGCCGGGCGCCATCGACGCCGAGGTCCCGGCGAGCACCTGGTGGTGCTCGATGTTGAGCAGGCGCAGCCAGCTTTGCTGTCCCATGGTCAACGCGATGAAGCAGCCGAGCTCGACGAGCTCCGGCTCGCTGAAATGGCGATGCAATCGCTCCCAGAACGGGTCGTCGGTATCCAGGTGCCAGGTAATCGCCTCGGCGTATGCCAGCGCAGCCTTCTCGCGCTCGGTGTAGCGCCCGGATTTCTCGAAGTTCAGAAGGTCGCGCACGTGCTCTTCCAGCACTCCGGCGCCCGCCGCCTTGATCGAGCGCTGGTTGCCGCAGTAGTCGCATTGCACCGAACGCGACACGTAAAGCCGGCACAGCTCCTTGATCGCGTGGTCGCAGACACCGCGGTGGAAAAGATCGCGCCAGGCATTGGCGAACGACCAGAATGCGCCCGGCACGTGCGCGCGCACGGCGGAGCTCTCCGGACGCGGCGTTCCCTCGCGCCGGCATCGCTCCATCTCGCGGCGCATGTCCTCGTCCATCTTGTCCAGGGGGAAGTAGCTAATGCGTTGTGCTGCGCTCATGCACGCCTCCTCTTTCAGGCTTGCGCCACCATGGAAAAACGCTCGTCCGCCGCGAGGCACGGCGCCTCGGGCAGTCCCAGCTCGCGGCGCACCAGGTTGGCGCCGCGCACGATCGAGACCATCTTGTAATAGGCATGGCGACGGCTCATGCCCTCGCGTCCCATGCCGCAGTCCGAACCCAGCACGAGACGCTCCTTTGGCATGTGCTCGAGCGCCTGGCGCACCAGTGCCGCCACCTGATCCGGCGTCTCGACCTGCAGGCTGTGATGGTCGACCACGCCGATGCAGACCTTCTGATCCCGGATGCGGCGGCCAATCGCCGCGAAATCCGTGCCGCCCGAGCTGCAGGTCTCGAAGGTGAGCACGTCGGCGTCGACGCGCGCCAGCGCATCGAGTGCCGGCGCATAGCTCGGCTGGGAAACGAAGAGGCGCTGGGCGGCCGGGTTGCCCCAGCAGGTATGGCACCACACCTCGCTCTTCGCGCGCAAGCCGCGCACTGTGTTGTTGAATACCTCCACCATGAAATCGGCGTTTAGCACCTTGTCGGAGAGGCCCTTCGCGGCGAGCAGATGGATCTGCGGCTCTTCCAGCTGGATCACTTTGCAGCCTGCGTCGGCAAGCTCATGCAGCTCCTCGTTCAGCGCGTCGCTGATGGCGAGGATGCTCTTGCGCAGGTCCCGGTAGTACAGGTCGCGCACCGACATGGCGATGAGCTCGGCGGTAATGGTGCCGAACTTGACCGGCCGCGTCGTGAGCCGCTGCGCCGCCTTCCAGATGGCGGCATAGCGCAGCCGGCCCCGCCCCACGGGGCCGACCAGGTCGGGCATAACGCGCGTCTCCAGCACGTCGTGCAGGATGTGCCCGGGCTTGTGCGGAATGCCGGCGAGACCGCCCTGCGCCGCGTAAGGCCGGCTGCCCGCGAACCCGTCCATGTGGAGCGGCGCGTAAGAGAACCAGTTATGGCCGGCCACGTCGGCGTCGAAGCGGCAGTCGCCGTCGGTCACGATATCGAGGCCTGCCGTTTCCTGATCGCGCAGATAAGCCGAGCAGGCGTCGAGGTACTGCTCGCGATACAGGCGATCCACGAGCGCCTCGCGAAAATCGCGCGCGCCGAGGTTGCGCGTATACCACGACGGACGGGGCAACGAGCCGATGATCGTTGTCGGGAGCGCTGTCCGGGCGGTCGCGGTGTACATCAGCTCAACCCGTCGCTCACCTGAACATCTTCCGGCTTGAGCTCGAGGCCCGAGTTCTGCGCCTGCATGAGCAGCAGCGTGGAGAAGTCTTCTTCCGTCAGCCCCCGGCCGATCATCTGCTGCAGCAGGTCGCGGGTCAGCGAGCTGAGCGGCATCGGCACGTCGAAATGGCGCCCGGCGTCCAGGCCAAGATCGAGGTCCTTGCGCAGCAGCCTGGGCGTGAAGGTGACATGGAAGTCGAGGTTCACCAGCGCCGGCGTCTTGTAGCGCGTGAACATCGATCCCATGACGCTCTTGTTCAGGAAATCGAGGAAGGCATGGCGCGGCATTCCCGCCTTTTCGGCGAGGATCGTGATCTCGCAGAGGTTCTGGATCACCACGCCGAGCATCACCTTGTGGCAGATCTTGGCGATACGCGAAAGCTCGCCTTCGCCGACATAGCTCGATCCGGCGCCCATCATGTCCAGATAGGGACGGGCCTGCTCGTACGCCCGCTTCGGACCGGAGACGACGAAGGTCAGCTTGCCCGCCTTGATCACCTTGGCGTTGCCGCTCACCGGCGCGGCCAGGTACTCCACGCCTTGGCTCGCCAGCACCTGGCGCAGCTCCGCCGATCCCTCGAGCGAAATGGAAGAGCACTCCACCACCATCTTCGGCCTGCCGCCTTTGGCGCCCGAGGCAAGCGCCTTGCCGAGGACCTGTTTCACGTCGTCGTAGGTTGAGACCATGACGAAGAGAATGTCCCTGGTGGAGAGCTCCTCGAGTTGGTTGACGACTTTGGCCCCCGATTTCTCGAGCGGCAGCGCCTTCTCGCGGGTACGGTTCCAGACGGCGATGTCGCAGCCGGCCTTGGCGAGCCGCTCCGCCATGGCGTAGCCCATTCGGCCGGCGCCGATCCAGCCGAGCGTCTGGTTCCTAATAGGGATTGGCAATCGGTAGTTCCTCAGCAGGGTAAAGCGAAATGATTTTGGCGCCTTTCGGCGTGAGAATGATTTCCTCCTCGATTCGCGCCGCGGAAATGCCGTCGCTCGCCGGACAGTATGTCTCGACTGCGAACACCATACCGGCCTTCAGCTCGATCGGCTCGCACAGCGAATTGACGCGCGAGATAAGCGGCCGCTCGTGCAGGCCGAGGCCGAGCCCGTGGCAGAAGTTGAGTCCGAACGCGTCCATCTCGGTAGCGAAGCCGATCTCCCTCGCTTCCGGCATGGCGAGGGCGATCTTGTCGCTCGACATGCCGGGCCGCAGCAGCTCGATCGCCCGGTCCATCCATTCGCGCGCCTTCTTGTACGCGGTGCGCTGCGCGGGCGTCGCGCGACCGACGTTGAACGTGCGGTAGTAGCAGGTTCGGTAGCCCATGAACGACTGGATGATGTCGAAGAACGCCTGGTCGCCCGGGCGGATCAGCCGGTCGGTGAAGTTGTGCGGATGCGGTGAGCAGCGCTCGCCGGAGATCGAGTTGATGGCCTCTACGCAGTCCGAGCCCATCTCATAGAGGCGCTTGGTCGCGAGCGCGACGATCTGCGACTCCTGAACGCCCGGCTTCAGCGCCTCGGCGATGTCCTGGTAGACGCCGTCGACCATCGCCGCCGCCATGTTGAGCAGCGTCAGCTCGTCGATATTTTTCACTTCGCGCGCCTCCAGCATCACCTGCTGGCCGTCGCGCACCTCGATGCCGGCGCGCTGTAGCTCGAAGAGCATGGGCGGCTCGACGACGTCGACGCCGAGCGGCATGTCGGCGACGCCCTCCTCCTCGAGGATGGCGCGGATCTCCTTCGCCGCTTCGCGAAAGAGCGTCGTGTCGCCGCCTGTCGCGCCGCGCAGGCCGAGCAGCCCGGCGCGGCAATGGTCGGCGTGCAGCCAGGGGGCGTACAGCTTGTGGTGGCGGGCGGCGCTGCCGAAGTCCCAGATGTAGGGATCGCCATTGCCGGTCAGCAGCGAGTAGCGCGTGAGCTTGTCGCGCGCCCATTCGCCGATCACCGTGCTCGTCGTATAGCGGATGTTGTGCTGGTCGAACGAGAGCAGCGCGCCCAGCCCCGACCCCGACAGTGCCGCGCGCACCCGCGCGAGCCGGTAGTCATTCAGCCGGCGAAAATCGACGCGCTCTTCGAAGTCGACCTGCGTACGTCCCGGCGCCTGCAACGGCCGGTCCCAGCGGTGATGCGGATCCACATCGTCCGGACGAGCTCGCTGCAGCTGCGGCTTCCGCTCCGCCGGATGGATTTTCTTGGCCATTGCCCCTCCTCGAGGGCGCATTCTATCTGGCCTCGCGTAGAAGTAAGCCCTTGTTTTCGCGCATGCCCCCGGGAAGCGACGGCCGGGCGCGTGTTTTGCAAGGATGCCGCCGTGCTGCAACGCTATGCCACGCTGGTTCGGGAATCGGCGGCCGCTTGGTCCGAGGACTATGCCCCAAGCATGGGCGCAGCGCTGTCGTACTACAGCCTGTTCTCGATCGCGCCGCTTCTGCTGATCGTCATCGGCATCGCGGGAGTGGCCTTCGGCGAGGAAGCAGCGCGCGGCGCGATTTTCGGCCAGCTGCAGGGCCTTCTCGGCGCCGACAGCGCGAAGGCGGTCGAGGCGATGCTGCAGGCGGCTGACAAGCCGCAGCAGGGACTGGTCTCGACGATCATCGGCGTCGCCATCCTGGTGCTGGGAGCGATGACGGTGTTCGGCGAGCTGCAAAACGCGCTCGACCGCATCTGGCGCGCGCCGGTGCGGACGCAGACGAGCGGCCTTTGGAACCTGTTGCGCACGCGGCTGCTTTCCTTCGGCATGATCCTCGGAGTCGCCTTTCTGCTCATGGTGTCGCTCGTGCTGAGCGCTGCCTTGGCTGCCCTCGGCAAGTGGTGGGGGCCGGCCTTTGGCGTGCTCGCCCATGGCGTCGACATCCTGGTGAGCTTCGGCCTCGTTACGGTGGTGTTCGCGCTTATCTACCGCTTCATCCCCCGCGTGCATGTCGCATGGCACGACGTATGGCTCGGCGCTGCCGTGACCTCGCTTCTGTTCGCGATCGGCAAATTCCTGATCGGCCTGTACCTCGGCAAGGCGAGCGTCGCTTCCACGTTCGGCGCCGCCGGGTCGCTAGTGGTCTTGATGATCTGGGTCTACTACTCGGCGCAGATATTCCTCTTCGGGGCCGAATTCACCTGGGTCTATGCGCACCGGCTGGGCTCCCGGCGGGGACAGCCGCGCCCGCGGCCCGCAGCCGCGACCCAGACGCCGGCGGAACCGCCGGCCATTCCGCGACACCGCTCGTATTCGCATCCCGTGCTCCATGCGTCGCCCGCACCGCCGGAGAAACGGAGCCGGGTCTCGCGGCTGCGTCGGCAACATCCCTACGCCGGAATCGGCATGGCTTTCGCCATGGGAGCAGTTGCCGCCCTTGCCAAGGCGCTCGGGGCGCACCACGCCTTGGCGAGGCGCACCCGCTTCGTCAGCCGCCCGGGCGTTCTATCCGGTATAAAGCGGCGATGGACCTGAAACGGGCCGCGCTTTCGCTGCTCCT
>DASQYN010000428.1:0-2795 GCA_035639215.1 Burkholderiales bacterium | reverse complement strand
GACAGGCTGAAATCGAATGTGCTTATCACCCCATTAGGCCCCGGGGTCGCTAGCACTGCTCCCAGGGTAGTCCCTCGAAGCGCCAGCCGGCGATCGCGTTGCGCCGGTGGCGCGGGTCGAGCGGCCCCTCGAACCCGCTCTTCACGTTGTAGACGCGGGAGAACCCCTGCTGCTCGAGCGCCTGTCCGGCTTCCTGCGAGCGGTTGCCGCTGCGGCAGATGAGCACGATCGGCCGCTTGGCGTGGTTCTGCCCGGCGAGCTTCTTCACCTGGCCGATGAAATGTGGGTTCACCTCCCAGTCGGGGCCGTCGTTCCACGCGACGTGCAGCGCGCCGAGCGGATGGCCCACGAACAGGTATTCCATCTCGCTGCGGCAGTCGATGAAGAGGGCGTCGGCGTTGTTCTTCAGGAACTCGAACGCCTGCTTCGGCTCGAAGTGCTCCATAGGCCAGCAAATTATCCCATCAACCCCCGGGAGTACCTCTGCCATGTACGGCTTTAGCACCACAATTGACGGACCGTTCGACGCCGCCGTGAGGCGCGTCACCGAAGCGCTCAAGAAGGAAGGGTTTGGCGTGCTTACCGACATCGACGTGAAGGCGACGCTCAAGGCGAAGCTCGGCGTGGAGCGCCGCCCCTACCGCATCCTCGGCGCCTGTAACCCGCCGCTCGCGCACCGGGCGATCGAGTGCGATCCGGACATCGGGCTGCTCCTGCCCTGCAACGTGGTGGTGCGCGAGGAGGCGGACGGCAAGATCTGGGTCGGCTTCATGGATCCGGCGGCGGTCCTGAAGCTCGTCGATCGGCCGGAGGTGAACGCCCTCGGCAAGGAAGTACGCGCGCGCCTGGAACGGGTGCAGAATAGCTTGACCTGAATCAAACGCTCTCCCACAGCGCGCGCTAGCTTCGCCCGATGGCAGGCAAGATCAGCATCGTCGTCCTGTCCGGGTCGCTGGAGCGCCTGCAGATGGCCGCGATGGTGGCCTCGGTGGGCGCGGTGAGCGGCAACGAGGTCACGGTGTTCGTGTCCATGAACGCGCTCGCGCACTTCAAGCGCGGCGCCGCCGCGGCGCCGGCGGAAGGCGCGTTCGGCAAGCTGCTCGTGGAGAAGAAGGCGCCGGGCTTCAGGCAGCTGTTCCAGAATGCGGCGGAGCTCGGCGACGCTAAGATTCATCCCTGCTCCATGGCGGTCGACGTGCTGGGCGTCAGGCCGGAGGAGCTCGAGCCGTGGCTCGGCGAGCCGCTCGGCCTCACCAAATTTCTCGCCGATGCGGAGGGAGCGCAGACATGGACCTTCTGAATGGCTAAGCGAACGCTCATCGACGCCCGCGGCAGCTTCTGCCCGGGACCGCTCATGGAGCTGATCGCCGGGATCAAGTTCGGCGCGGTGGGCGATGAGTTCGAGGTGCTGTCCACCGACAAGGGCTCGGCGAGCGACATTCCGGAATGGGTTCGCAAGGTCGGGCACGAGCTGCTGGGCACGCGCGAAGAAGCGGGCGTGTGGCACATTTCACTGAGGAAAACCAAATGAAGATACTGATCGTGGGTGGCGGCATGGGAGGCACGATCCTCGGCAACAACCTGGCGCGTCGTCTCGCGCCCGAGCTGCGCTCGGGCAAGGTGCAGATCACGATGCTCTCGGCTTCCGACAAGCACATGTACCAGCCGGGACTGCTCTATCTCTGCCTCGGGCGCATGACGCCCGACGAGCTCTATCGTGACCAGGCGAGCCTGCTCGAGCCGGGGATCGACTTCCAGGTCGACCCGGTGGAGACCTTCGAGCTCGACCAGAACCGGGTGAAGACCAAGGGCGGCAAGACGTACGGCTACGACATCCTGGTCATCGCGACCGGCTCGCGCGCCGTGCCGGAGATGATCCCGGGCCTCGCCGAGAACGCCGAGACCTTCTACACGGAAGCGAGCGCGCTCAAGATGTTCAAGCGCCTGCAGACCTTCCAGGGCGGGCGCGTGGTGATCGCGGTCGGCGTGCCGCACAAGTGCCCGATGGCGCCGCTCGAGATCACTTTCATGCTGCACGACTATTTCAAGGATCGCGGCATCCGCGACAAGGTGCAGCTGCACTACACCTACCCGGTGGGCCGCGTGCACAGCCTGGAGAACGTCGCCAAATGGGCGGCGCCCGAAATGGACCGGCTCGGCATCACCTACGAGACGCTGTTCAACATGAAGGAGATCGACGGCGCGAACAAGGTGGTGAAGAGCGAGGAGGGCAGCGAGGCGAAGTACGACCTCCTCATTACCATTCCGGCGCACAAGGGCATGGAAGTGATCGAGAAGAACAAGCTCGGCGCGGGCGGCTTCATCCCGACCAACAAGACCCAGCTGACGATGGAAGGGCGCAAGAACGTCTACGTGATCGGCGACACCACTAACATCCCGATCAGCAAGGCCGGCTCGACGGTGCACTACCAGTGCGAGACGCTCGGCGAGAACATCGCCGCGATCGTCAAGCTGGGCAGCCCGGTGCGCGAGCACGACGGCAAGGTGTTCTGCTTCATCGAGGTCGGCAAGGACCGCGCCACCTACGCGCAGTTCAACTACACCACGCCGCCCGATCCGAAGCCGCCGACCAAGGCCGTGCACTGGTTCAAGATGGCGTACAACAAGCTGTACTGGACCACGGCCCGCGGGCTCCTGTAGGAGGGGGACGCCATGGACGAAACTCAAGCTCTCGAGACCGAGCGCCTGATCGGCGCGGCGCGCGACGCGATGACCGACGAGATGGTAAGCCGCCTCGGCGCGACCGCAGCCGAAGGCCTCGATCTCCTCGACAG
>DASQYN010000427.1:0-4271 GCA_035639215.1 Burkholderiales bacterium | reverse complement strand
CGCGCACCGCGCGCAGCCTGGGCTGCGGCCGCGGCGCCGGGGCGCAGGGCAGGCGGATCACGAAGCGCGCCCCCTTGCCCGGGCCTTCGCTTTCGGCGCGGATGGAGCCGCCGTGGCGCACGACGATGGTGCGCGCGAGCGTGAGGCCGAGCCCCAGGCCGCCCGCCGCCTGGCCGCGGCTCGAGTCGAGCTGCACGAACATGTCGAAGATCCGCGCCGTGTCCTGCGGGGCGAGGCCGATGCCGTTATCGGCGATCGTCACGACCGCGGCGTCCGCCTCGCTTTTCAACGTCAGCTCGATGCGGCCACCTTCGGGCGTGAACTTGGCGGCATTGTTCAGCACGTTGGACAGTACCTGCGCCATGCGCGTCGGATCGGCGTCGACGAATACCGGCGTGCCGGGAAAGCGCAGCACCAGCTCGTGGCTCCGGCTCTCGATGTTCGGCCGCGCGATCTCGACCGCCGAGCGCACGATGCCGTCCAGCGCGACGTGCTCGCGGTGCAGCGCCAGCTTGCCGCGGTCGATGCGGCTGATGTCGAGCAGGTCGTCGATCAGGCGCACCAGCTGGCGCATCTGCCGCTCCATCATCTCGAGGATCTGCGCCGGGCCTTTCTCGCCGCTCGCCTTGAGCAGCGCGAGGCCGTTGGTGAGCGGCGCGAGCGGGTTCCGCAGCTCGTGCGAGAGCATGGCGAGGAACTCGCTCTTGTTGCGGTCGGCGCGCGAGAGCGCCTCGGCCCGCGCCTCGAGCTCCTGCTCGAGGTGCTTGTTCGCCGTGATGTCCATGAAGGAGGTGCCCACGCCGTCGCCGATCCTGACCGCGAGGTGGCGATACCAGCCCTCGACGCCGTCGGCGACGTAGTGCAGCTCGCTGTCGAGCGGCTCGCCGGTCTGCGCGACGCGCCGCAGGAGCGGCGCGATGCCGGACTGCTCGGTGCCGGGAAAGATCTCGCTCAGGCGGCGGCCGATCAGCTCCTCGGGCTGGCGCAGCCCGAGCGCCGCGCCCGCCGGATTGACGTACTCGTACTCGAGGTCGACGACCGCGCCGTCCTCGCCGCGTACCGCCTTGAAGAGCGCGTATCCCTGGATGGCATTTTCCTGCGAGAGCCGGAAGCGCTCCTCGGAGCGGCGCAGGTCGCGGTCGCGCCACCGGATGGCGAGCGAGGCGTCGTTCAATGCGCCGGCGAGCGCGTCGACCTCCTGGATCGGCGTGCGCACCCGGATCGGCGCCGCGCTCGCGCCGATATCGTGCGCGGCGGCCGAGAGCTCGGCGATCGGCCCGGAGATGCGCCGGCCTAGCCAGAGGGCGATCGCCACGGCGAGGGCGAGCGAGAGCACGACGCCGGCGCCCATCAGCGTCGCGGCATGCTTCGCGCCGCCGAGCACCAGGTTGGCCGGGATCGCGAAACCGACGCTCCAGCCGGAGAGGTCCGACGTGACGTGCGCGGTATAGGTGTCGAGGCCCTCCACGGTGCGGCCGCGGTACCAGCCTTCGCGAGAGGTTCGCACCGCCCGGAGGTAATCCTCGCTCGCCAGGCTGGCGACGGGCTTCACCGGCACGCGGGCGATGAACTGGCCGTCCGCGTCGACCAGGCCGCTGACCCAGCCCGCGGGGAGCCGCTGCTGCCGGATCAGCTCCTCGAAGATCTCCGGCTTGATGACGGCGGTGAGCACATAGGCGAGCTTGCCCTCGCGCATCACCGGAACGCGCACGGGAATTCCCGCCCGCTTGATGTAGGGGCCGCCGACGATCACGCTGCCCACACTCGGCGCCTTCGCTCGGACCACGGCCTCGAACGAGGCCGGCTGCTGCGCGGCCCTCACCAGCGCGGTGCCCCAAGGAACGGAGGCGTTAACGACCTGCTGGCCGTCGGGGGTCAGCAGGATGACGTTGAACCAGGCGGGCTGCGTGTCGAGCACCGCCAGCATCGCCCTGTGGAAGCCGGCGAGGTCGTCCTCGGCGAGCATGCGCGAGGCGGTCAGCGCCTGCAGGGTGACGATCGTGCCCTTCACCTCGGCATCGACGGCGCTCATGAAGGCGCGGTTGCGGTCCTTCACAGCGGTGACGTAGTTGTCCTGCTGGTGCTGGACCACGAGCGCGGAGACGACGAGCGCGAAGGCGACGAGCGGGATCGCCGTCGCGAGCACTAGCATGAGCAGGCCGGTGCGCAGCCGCATCAGCGGAAATTTCGGGGCGAGCTGCAGTGTTCCTCCCTCCAGGCCCAGTCTACGGGGCGTTCGCGACGGGGAGGATCGCAAAACCGTCGAAAAGGCTGTCGACGTCGAGCTACAGTAGGCTGACCACCCCCGAGGAGAGCCCATGACGACGATCACGCAGGAAGACATCGACCAGCGCGTCTTCGACCTCTACGACGAGTACTGCCACGGCCGGATCGACCGGCGGGAGTTCCTGAAGCGAGCCGGCGCCATGGGCATGGTCGCGGCGGCGCTCGCGCTGCTCCCCGACTATGCGAAAGCGCAGCAGGTGTCGTTCACGGATCCGCGCATCAAGGCCGCGTACGTCACTTATCCTTCTCCGGGCGGCAACGGCACAACCATGCGCGGCTATCTCGTCCAGCCGACCTCGCCGGGGCCGCATGCCGCCGTGCTGGTGGTGCACGAGAACCGCGGCCTCAATCCGTACGTCGAGGACGTGGCGCGGCGCGTGGCTGTCGCCGGCTTCCTCGCGCTCGCGCCCGATGGCCTGGCGCCGCTCGGCGGCTATCCGGGCAACGACGACGACGGACGCGAGCTGCAGGCGAAGCTCGACCAGGCAAAGCTGCGGACCGACATGCTGAACGGCGCGCGCTGGCTGAAGAGCCATGCCGGGACGACCGGCAAGCTAGGCGTGACCGGCTTCTGCTGGGGCGGCGGCACCGCCAACTCTCTCGCCGCGGCGCTCGGCGCGGATCTTCAGGCGGCCGCGCCCTTCTACGGCGCGGCGCCGACGACCGACTCGGTGTCGAGGATCAAGGCGGCGATGCTGATCCACTACGCCGAGAACGATCCGCGAATCGACGAGATGTGGCCGGCCTACGAGCAGGCGCTCCACGCCGCGGGCGTGCGCTACCAGACCTTTTTTTATCCCGGCACCCAGCACGGCTTCCACAACGACTCGACGCCGCGCTACCAGCCCGAGGCGGCAAAGCTCTCTTGGGAGCGCACGATCGAGCACTTCCGGAAGAACCTGGCGGCCTAGCTGTAGAGCTTCCAGCCGAAGCCCTTGCATTCGCTGCAGATCTGCGTGCCCACCTGGCCGGTGGCCTCGCAGCCGTGGCACTCGTCCCAGAGGCGGGTGAGCGCGCTCTCGTAGATGCCCGAGCAGCGCCGGCCGCCGACCACCTGGTCGCAGCGGTGCTTAAGGTTCTCGCGCCGCTCGCTGAGCGCCTGGCAGACACTGCAGACGCCGATCGGCTTGTCCTTTTTCTGGCGCTTCATGGCGGCCATCGTGCGAGCGAAATGCTGCGCCGACAAGCGAGTAGTGCGCTAATCTAGGCCGGCAGAGCCAACCTTGGAGGAGACCATCATGTTTCGCAGGAGGAAGGCGTGGACCGCGGCGGCCGCGTTGGCCGTTGCGGCGGCGCTGGCGCCCGGCGCGGGCGCGCAGGGGCTGAAGAGCTACGACTCGACCAAGAAGGACTTCTGGGACCATCCGCCGGCGGACTGGTTCCTCGGCGACGAGACCGAGGCGCAGAAGGGCCTGAACGTCCCCGCGGCGCCCGCGACCGGCATCTCGAAAGAGGAGATCGAGGCGACGCTGAAGAAGATCAAGCTGCCCAAAGGCTTCCACATCAGCTTGTACGCGAGCGGCGTGAATAGCGCGCGGCAGATGGCGTGGGGCGACAAGGGCACGCTGTTCGTCGGCGCCTTCGGCGTCGGCAACGTGTATGCGATCAGCGGCCCGGCGGGCGACCGTGCGGTGAAGACGGTGATCAAGGGCCTGAAGATGCCGACCGGCATCGCCTTCCACAAGGGCGCGCTCTACGTCGCCGACATCAACAGGATCATCAAGTACGACAACGCCGAGGCGAACGTGGACAACCTCGGCGAAGGCAAGGTCGTCTACGACGACATGCCGGCTTATCCGGCGCACGGCTGGAAGTACCTCGTGGTCGACAAGCACGGCTGGCTCTACGTGCCGTTCGGTCCGCCGTGCAACGAGTGCCTGCCGCCGACGAGCACCTCGCAGATCCGCCGTGTCAATCCCGAGAACGGCAACGCCGAGATCGTCGCCATCGGTGTGAGAAACAGCGTCGGCGGCGACGTCGACCCG
>DASQYN010000426.1:0-2009 GCA_035639215.1 Burkholderiales bacterium | reverse complement strand
AGCTTCGATCCGAAGGACGACGCGATGATCTTTGTGCCGCCGATCCATGCCGGCTGAGGCGGCGCGGCGCCCGGGATTCTGGCGCGCGCTCGGCGCGGCGCTGCGCCGGGCGCTGCTCGAGCGCGAGCGTCTGCCGCAGCTCGCGCTGCGCAGCGAGCGCCACGCCACCCAGCGCTCGCTCGCGCTGCTGGTGCGCTGCCTCGACGCGGCGCAGCGCGACGAGTTCGAGCGCATGCGCCGCTTCACGGTGCGCGCGCCGAGCGGCCGGCGCTATCGCATCGCCTACGGCGCCACGGCGAACATCGACATGATCGGCGACGCCGGGCAGGTGCTCTGCCGCCTCTGCGCGCGGCCCTTCGAGGTGCCGGTCCCGGCGGTGATGCTCTCGCAGAAGCTGATGCTGGAGACGCAGGAGGCGGAGTTCCTGCGCCTCGCCGCGCGCCACGAGGTGCTCGCCGTGCGGCCGGTGCGCGTCGCCGATTACGCAGGCATCTAGCCGCGCGCCTGCACCCGCGTGGGCGCCGGAACGGCGCTTGCACGAATGGGGATCTCATGCGCTACACCCTGATCGAGTCGTCGGCCACCATCCAGGCGGCGAGCGCCGCAATGCGCGATCGCGACGCCGACGCGCTGCTCGTGCTGGAAGCGGATGGCGGCTCCGAGCCGCGCGCGATGGCGGTGATCTTCGCGAGCGACATCGTGACCCGCGTGGTGGCGCTCGGCCTCGATCCGCGCGTGCTCACGGTGAGCGATCTCGCCGCGGTGATCGACGCCGTCAGTGAATGAACGACGTCTTAAGGCATGTAGATTGCTGCAGCCGGTCCGATGAACCGAGTGACAGGGACCATCACTCTCGTGCAGGAAGAGCGCTTCCAGCTCGACTGCGACGACGGCGTGCAGCGCCTTTTCCTCCTCTCGCACAAGGCGCCGCTCGAGAGCGACGAGCTGGCGCAGCTGAAGCGCGAGGGAGCGCGCGTCGAGGTCGAGTACGACGACCGCCCGGACCTGATCGCGCATACCGCGCACCGCCTGCGCAAGGAGCCGCCGCATGAACGCCTTCAGTAAGTTCCTCCGGAACTGGTCGCTGCCGCGCCAGATGCGGGGCGGCGACCCGATGTCGGACGCGGCGAAGAGCGCCGGCTCGCAGAAGCTGCGGCCGCGCCTCGAGGAGGCCGACCGCGTCGGCACGAGCGTCTGTCCGTATTGCGCGGTCGGCTGCTCGGTGCTGATCTATGCGAAGGACGGCAAACCGATCCATATCGAGGGCAATCCGAAGAGCCCGATCAACCAGGGCACGCTCTGCCCGAAGGGCGCCACCACCTTCGGCCTGCTGACGAGCGAGAAGCGCTTCAGCAGGGTGCTCTACCGCGCGCCCTATTCGGACCGGTGGGAGGCGAAGCCGCTCGGCTGGGCGATGATGCGCATCGCCGAGCTCACCCAGCGCACGCGCGACGAGACGTTCGTCGAGCGGCTGCCCGACGGCAAGCTCGTCAACCACACGCTCGCCGTCGGCTCGCTCGGCGGCGCGACCCTCGACAACGAAGAGAACTATCTCATCAAGAAGCTCTTCGGCGCCGGCCTCGGCATGGTGTGGATCGAGAACCAGGCGCGGATATGACATAGCTCCTCGGTGCCCAGTCTGGGCGCCACCTACGGACGCGGCGCGGCGACCATGCCGCAGTGGGACCTCGCCAACTCGGACGTCGTGCTGGTGATGGGCTCGAACATGGCCGAGAACCATCCGATCGCCTTCCGCTTCGTGATGCAGGCGAAGGAACGCGGCGCGACCTTGATCCACGCCGACCCGCGCTTCACGCGCACTTCCGCGCTTGCCGACCTCTACGCGCCGGTGCGGGCCGGCACCGACATCGCCTTCCTCGGCGGCATCATCCATTATCTCCTCGAGAACGATCTGTGGTTTCGCGACTTCGCGCTCGCCTACACCAACATCGCGACCATCATCGAGGACGGCTATCGCGATGCGGAGGAAAATGACGGCCTGTTCTCCG
>DASQYN010000425.1:0-9818 GCA_035639215.1 Burkholderiales bacterium | reverse complement strand
AGAAGAATGTTCGAGACCCTCCTTTTCTACGTGCTCGCGGCCGTGCTGCTGGTCGCCGGGCTGCGCGTCATCACCGCGCGCAACCCGGTGCACGGGGCGCTGTTCCTCGTGCTCGCGTTCTTCAATGCCGCGGGGCTGTGGCTGCTGCTCGGCGCGGAGTTCCTCGCCATCGCGCTGGTCGTGGTCTACGTCGGCGCGGTGATGGTGCTCTTCCTCTTCGTCGTCATGATGCTCGACATCAACCTGGAGCGCGTTCGCGAAGGCTTCTGGCGCAACCTGCCGCTCGCGCTGGTGGTCGCCGCGATCATGCTGACGGAGATGATCCTCGTCCTCGGCAACCGCATCTACGACACGGCGCCGCAGCCGCTCCCCGCCAGCTACAGCAACACCCGGGCCCTCGGCCGCATCCTCTACACCGACTACGCGTTCGCTTTCGAGGCGGCAGCGGTGATCCTGCTGGTCGCCATCATCGCCGCCATCTCGCTCACGCTGCGCCGGCGCAAGGACACGCGCGCGCAGGATCCTTCGCTTCAGGTCAGGGCGAGGCGGGAAGAACGGGTACGGCTCGTTTCCATGCCCGCCGAGAAAGAATGACCCCGGGCCTCTCCCACTACCTGGTGCTCGCCGCGGTGCTGTTCGCCGTGAGCGTCGTCGGCATCTTCCTCAACCGCAGGAACCTGATCGTGCTGCTGATGGCGATCGAGCTGATGCTGCTCGCGGTGAACCTCAACTTCATCGCCTTCTCCCACTTCCTCGGCGACGCGGCCGGGCAGGTGTTCGTCTTCTTCATCCTGACCGTGGCGGCGGCGGAGTCGGCGATCGGCCTCGCCATCCTGGTGGTGCTGTTCCGCAATCTGAACACCA
Organism: Burkholderiales bacterium; assembly: GCA_035639215.1. Classification (GTDB taxonomy): domain Bacteria; phylum Pseudomonadota; class Gammaproteobacteria; order Burkholderiales; family SG8-39; genus SCGC-AG-212-J23. The sequence goes on along the minus strand of DASQYN010000425.1, from coordinate 8,954 downwards.
TCGACGTGCAGGACCTGGATTCGTTGCGCGGCTAGATGAAAGAGCTCTATCTCATCATTCCCTTCGCGCCGCTGGTCGGCGCGATCGTCGCCGGGCTGGGCGGTCGCTGGGTCGGCCGCACCGGCGCGCACTCGGTGACCATCTTCGGCGTGCTGCTCTCCTTCCTCGCCGCCTGCGTGGTGTTGGTCGACGTGCTGAAGGGCAACGGCTTCAACGGCACGGTCTACACCTGGCTCACCACCGGCCAGACGCGCTTCGAGATCGGCTTCCTCATCGACCGGCTGTCGGCGCTGATGATGGTGGTGGTGACCTTCGTCTCGCTGATGGTGCACATCTACACCATCGGCTACATGGCCGACGATCCCGGCTACAAGCGCTTCTTCTCCTACATCTCGCTCTTCACCTTCTCGATGCTGATGCTGGTGATGGCGAACAACTTCGTGCAGCTGTTCTTCGGCTGGGAGGCGGTGGGGCTCGTGTCCTACCTGCTGATCGGCTTCTGGTACACGCGCGAGAGCGCCATCTACGCCAACCTGAAGGCCTTCCTCGTCAACCGGGTGGGCGACTTCGGCTTCATCCTCGGCATCGCCCTGGTGCTCGCCTACTTCGGCACGCTGCAGTACGCGCCGGTGTTCGACGGTGCGAAAGCGATGGCCGCGCAGACGATCGAGATCTGGCCCGGGCACGCGTGGCTGCTGATGAGCGTGGTCTGCATCTGCCTGTTCATCGGCGCCATGGGCAAGAGCGCGCAGTTCCCGCTGCACGTTTGGCTTCCCGACTCGATGGAAGGCCCGACGCCGATCTCGGCGCTGATCCACGCGGCGACCATGGTGACCGCCGGCATCTTCATGGTGGCGCGCATGTCGCCGCTGTTCGAGCTGTCGGCCACGGCGCGCTCGGTGGTGCTGGTGATCGGCGCCATCACGGCGTTCTTCATGGCGCTGGTCGCGCTCACGCAATACGACATCAAGCGCGTGGTCGCCTATTCGACGCTGTCGCAGCTCGGCTACATGACCGCCGCGCTCGGCGCCTCGGCCTACTCGGCGGCGATGTTCCACCTCATGACGCACGCCTTCTTCAAGGCGCTGCTGTTCCTCGGCGCAGGCTCGGTGATCATCGCCCTGCACCATGAGCAGGACATGCGGCACATGGGCGGCCTGCGCCGCCGCATGCCGATCACCTACTGGACGTTCCTGCTCGGCGCGATCTCCTCGGTGGGCATTCCCGGCTTCGCCGGCTATTACTCCAAGGACGCGATCATCGAGGCGGTGCACGAGGCCACCGTGCCAGGGCATCTCTTCGCCTATCTCTGCGTGCTGCTTTGCGTATTCGTCACCGCAACCTACACGTTCCGCATGCTGTTCATGGCCTTTCACGGGCGCGAGCACTTCCACGGCGAGCATCCGCCGCACGAATCACCGGTCGTGGTGACGCTGCCGCTCGTGCTGCTCGCCATTCCTTCGGTCGTCGCGGGGTACGTCGCCGGCAGCATCCTTTCGGGCGAATATTTCGGCTCGAGCCTGATGCAGCGCGAATCGGAATATCCGGGCCTGCTCGCGTACACGCTGCACGGCTTCCTCGGGGCGCCGTTCTGGCTCGGCATCGCCGGGATCGTCACCGCCTGGTTCCTCTACATCAAGCGCCCGGGCACGGCGAAGCGCATCGCGCTGGAGCTGGGGCCGCTCTACGCGCTGGTCGAGCGCAAGTACGGGTTCGACGAGCTCTATGCCTGGCTGTTCGCCGGCGGCGCGCGCAACCTCGGCCGAAGCTTCTGGCGCGCCGGCGACCAGACGCTGATCGACGGCATGATGGTGAACGGCTCGGCGCGCGTGGTGGGCTGGTTCTCGGGCGTGATGCGGCTCGTGCAGACCGGCCTCGTCAACCAGTATGCCGTGGCGATGCTGTTCGGCGTGCTGATCCTCACCTTCTGGTTCCTGCGCCGCTGATGCTGAGCTCTAAATCCCGATGCTTGAGTTCTAAATCCCGATGCTGCTGAGCGCCGCGATCTGGGTCCCCGTCGTTGCCGGCGCCCTGGTGCTCGCCCTGGGCGAGCGCCGTGCGCAGGCGATGCGCGGGACCGCGCTCGCCGGCGCGATCCTCGGCTTCCTGGTGACGCTGCCGCTTTACGCCAACTTCGACGCCGCGACGAGCGCCATGCAATTCGTGGAGCTCAGGCCCTGGATCGAGCGCTTCCACATCAACTATCACCTCGGCGTCGACGGCATCTCGCTGCCGTTCGTGCTGCTGAACAGCTTCATCACCATCCTGGTGGTGGTCGCCGGCTGGACCGTCATCGAGACGCGCGTCGCGCAGTACTTCGCCGCGTTCCTCGTCATGTCGGGGCTGCTGAACGGCGTCTTCGAGGCGCTCGACGCGGTGCTCTTCTACGTGTTCTTCGAGGGCACGCTGATCCCGATGTTCATCATCATCGGCGTGTGGGGAGGGCCGAACCGCGTCTATGCCGCGGTGAAGTTCTTCCTCTACACGCTGTTCGGCTCGCTGCTTATGCTGATCGCGATGCTCTACCTCTACAACCAGTCGGGCGGCAGCTTCGCGATCCTCGACTGGCAGCGCCTGCCGCTCGCGCTCGCCACGCAGATGTGGCTGTTCTTCGGTTTTCTCTTCGCCTTCGCGGTGAAGGTGCCGATGTGGCCGGTGCACACGTGGCTGCCCGACGCCCATACCGAGGCGCCGACCGGCGGCTCGGTGGTCCTCGCGGCGATCCTGCTCAAGCTCGGCGCCTACGGCTTCCTGCGCTTCACGCTGCCGATCCTGCCCGATGCCTCGCGCGATCTCGCCTGGCTGATGATCGCGCTCTCGCTCATCGCCGTCGCCTACATCGGCCTGGTGACGCTGGTGCAGAGCGACATGAAGAAGCTGATCGCCTACTCGTCGATCTCGCATATGGGCTTCGTGACGCTCGGCTTCTTCCTCTTCAACGCCTACGGCGTCGAGGGCGGCGTCGTGCAGATGATCTCGCATGGCTTCGTCTCGGCGGCGATGTTCCTCTGCGTCGGCGTGCTCTACGACCGCATGCACACGCGGGCCATCGCCGACTACGGTGGCGTGGTGAACAGCATGCCGAAATTCGCCTCGCTGATGATGCTCTTCGCCATGGCGAACGCGGGCCTGCCGGCGACCAGCGGCTTCGTCGGCGAGTTCATGGTCATCATGGGCTCGATGAAGGTGAGCTTCTGGCTCGCGTTGGTCGCCGCGACGACCATGATCTGGGGCGCCGCCTATACCCTGTGGATGTACAAGCGCGTCATCTTCGGCGCCGTGGCGAACGACAAGGTGGCGGCGCTCGCCGACCTGAACGTGCGCGAGGCGATCGTCCTGGCGCTGCTCGCCGTCGCGGTGCTGGCGATGGGCATCTATCCGCTGCCGGTGGTGGGCCTGATGCACGCCTCGGTGAACGACCTGCTCGCCCACATCGCCGTGCCCAAATACTGATGAACGCGGAAATCCTCTTCAACCACCTGCCTGCGCTGCCGGAGATCTTCCTGCTCGTCGGCGCCTGCGCGCTGATGATCGGCGACCTGTACGTGAAGAGCGAGCATCGCCTCGCCACCTTCTGGGCGGCGCAGGGGCTGCTTCTCGCCTGCCTGCTCGCGACGCTCTTCGTCGACGCCAATACGCGGCGCCAGCTCGTCATCTTCAACGGGCTGTTCCTGGTCGACCACCTGGCGAACCTGCTCAAGGTCGCGTGCTACCTGGCGGTCTCGGCGGCGCTCGTCTATTCGCGGCAGTACCTCGCCGAGCGGGGCCTGCTGCGCGGCGAGTTCATCACGCTGCTGCTCTTCTCGCTGCTCGGCATGATGGTGATGATCAGCGCGGCCAGCTTCCTCACGGTCTACCTGGGCCTGGAGCTGATGTCGCTCTGCCTGTACGCGATGGTGGCGCTGAACCGCGACTCGGCGCTCTCGACCGAGGCGGCGATGAAGTATTTCGTGCTGGGTGCGCTCTCCTCGGGGCTGCTGCTCTACGGCATGTCGATGATCTACGGCGCGACCGGCAGCCTGAACCTCGCCGCGGTGGCGAAGCTCGCCGGCGAGGCGCGTGACCACGACCTGCTCGTGTTCGGCACCGTGTTCGTCGTCTCCGGCCTCGCCTTCAAGATCGGCGTGGTGCCTTTCCACATGTGGATCCCCGACGTTTACCACGGCGCGACCACCCCGGTGACGCTGGTGGTGAGCTCGGGGCCGAAGATCGCCGCCTTCGCGATGGCGGTCCGGCTGCTGGTGAACGGCCTGCACCCGCTCGCCGGCGACTGGCAGCAGATGCTCGCGCTGCTCGCGATACTGTCGATCGCGCTCGGCAATATCACCGCAATCGCCCAGGCCAACCTCAAGCGCATGCTCGCCTACTCGGCGATCGCGCACATGGGGTTCATGCTGCTCGGGCTGCTTTCCGGGCAGATCGACGGCAACTGGAGGAGCGGAGTGGACGCCTACGGCGCCGCGCTCTTCTACATGATCGTCTACGCGATCATGACCGTGGGCGCCTTCGGCATGCTGCTCTACCTCTCGCGCGCCGGGATCGAATGCGAGAACCTCGAGGACGTGCGCGGGCTCAACCGGCGCAACCCCTGGTACGCGTTCTTGATGCTTCTCATCATGTTCTCGCTCGCCGGCATTCCGCCGACGGCGGGGTTTTATGCCAAGCTCGCGGTGTTCCAGGCGGCCGTGGCCGCCGGGCATCTCTGGCTCGCCGTCGCGGCGGTGCTGCTTTCGCTGGTCGGCGCCTTCTACTATCTGCGCGTGATCAAGCTCATGTATTTCGACGAGCCGCGCGATGCCGCCGCCCCGGTCCCGGTGCGACCGGCCATGGGCGCGGTCCTGTCCGTCAACGGCATCGCGCTGCTCGCCTTCGGCATTTTCCCCGGGAAGCTCATGGCGCTCTGCGCCGGCGCGATGGTCACCCTCATTCCGGTGTGAAAGAGCTCACCGAGCATTTCGTCTCCGGCGAGCAGGTCTTCGACGGCAAGCTCCTCAAGGTGTACCGCGACATGGTGCGCCTGCCCGACGGCAGCCAGGCCGCGCGCGAGTACATCCGCCATCCCGGCGCCGTGGCGATCGTCGCGCTCTTCGACGACGGCCGCGTGCTGCTCGAGCGCCAGTACCGCTACCCGCAGCGGCGCGAGTTCATCGAGGTTCCGGCCGGCAAGCTCGAGCCGAACGAGCCGCACCTCGAGACCGCGAAGCGCGAGCTGCTCGAGGAGACCGGCTACAGCGCCGCGGAATGGACGCGCCTCGGCATCGTGCACACCGCCATCGCCTACACCGACGAGGCGATCGAGCTGTTCCTCGCCCGGCGCCTCACCCAGGGCCGCCCGCAGCTCGACGCCGGCGAGTTCCTCGAAACGCTGACCGTGCCCTTCGGCGAGGCCATCGCCATGGTGCGCGACGGCCGCATCACCGACGTCAAGACCGTCGCCGCGTTGCTCTGGGTCGACCGGTTCGGGGACGGAGCCCGAACTCCCTAGGCCGCCTGACGCATGGGCGGCTTCGTCGCGCGCGCCTTTGCAACAAGGTTCCGCAGCAGCTGGGTGATCAGCTTCCTGGAGATCTCGTCAGTGAGGTTGCCCTGCGCGTCGAAGCGCTGCGGCGCGCTCGAGATCGCCACCTCGGGCTGCTTCACGTCCTCCATGTTGAGGAAAATGAACGACTGGCGCAGGTGGTACTGTGCCCGCACCCCGCCGAAGATGCTCGTCGAGGCGCTCATCAGCGCCACCGGCTTCCCCGCCCAGGCGCTGTCGCCGTAGGGGCGGGAAGCACAATCGATCGCATTTTTCAGCACCCCCGGGATCGAGTAGTTGTACTCGGGAGTCGAAATGAGGATCGCGTCCGCGGCGCGGATGCGCTGCTTGAAATCCTGCAGCTTGGGGTTGGGGTTGCGCTCCTCGTCCTGATTGAAGAGCGGCAACCCGGCGATGTCGCAGATCTCGAGCTTCGCGCCCTGCGGGCAGAGCTGCTGCGCGGCGCGCAGCGCCGCCTTGTTGTACGAGTCCTTCCTGAGACTTCCGGCGATGCCGAGGATGCTGATCTGATCGGCCATGGTGTCCTCCGTGGAATGAGGACACCTGCTAGAAACGTGCCGCCCGAAAAGGTTCCTGACCCCTTTTCTAGCCGCAGACGCCGACGTAGCCGCAGGCGGTGCAGTAATCGCAGCCGTCCTTGCGGATGAGGGTGCTGTTGCCGCACTCGGGGCAGGGGGAGCCGGCCATGACGCGCGGCTGGGTATCGCCGGCCGGCTCCTCCAGGATGCCCATCTGGGTGCGCGGCAGGCCGTCCTCCGTGAGGATGCCGAGCATCGCGTAGCGATGGAGGATCAGCTGCGCGACGTAAGCCACGGTCGAGGGATAGGTCTGCTGCTTGCGGCTGCCGGGCACGAACGCCATGAAGTCGCCGAGCGGCTCCGGGAAGTCGAGGAGCTTGCGCAGCTTCATGCCGATCCACGCCGGGTCGAGGACGCGCATGTCGAGCGAGAGCATCTTGCACAGGCCGTCGAGCGTGCGCGGGTATTCGCCGGAGAGCCACACCGAATAGGGGCGCGTGACGCCGTCGGGGAGGGCGATTTCCTTGAGCCCGAGAACGAAGTCGTCGCCGGTGCGCGGGTTGAAGACGTCTACGGTCCAGGAGATCGTGCCGTCGGTGCCGGTCTTCGGCTCCTTCAGCGCGAACATCGCGTCGAGCACCGGCGACGATCCTTGCTCGGCGACCAGCTTGAATTGATCGTCGGAAAATCCCGCCTGCAATTGCTCCACCCGCCAGCGCACGATCTGCGCGAAGGCGGACACGATCGAGGGCATGCGCCGCTTCTCGCCGCGCGGCGGGAAGGGCATGTCGAAAGCATCGTCGCTGCGCGTCTTGGCCAGCGTGTCGAGCTTGAGCTTCAGCCACTCGCGGTCGTTGGCGCGCATGTCCATGGAGAGCGACTTGGCGAGCGCGCCCAGGCCGCGCGGCTGCTCGCTGCCGTTCACCCACACCTCGAACGGGTGCGGCATGCCACCGCTGTGCGGGGCGGATTCTTGCCCCGCGGACCCATTCTCGACGTGGCCGACGAAGACAGCGAAGCGGTACTGCGGGTGCTCGATCATGTACGTCCACGCCGGGTTGCCGCCCGCGAGGTCGGGCCGCCCCGGCCAGCGCAGCGACGCGAGCACCGGCGCCGGCACGGACTTCACCGAGATGCGGCGGTTCACGTCGTCCTGCACGAAGTCCTGCGGCTGCTTCTCGAGCGAGAGGACCGAGCCGAGGATCTTGTTCGGCCGGTAGGTGGCGAGGCCCTTCAGCTCGGACTTCCAGGCGAGGAAGTAGAGGTCCTGGAACTCGCCGTAGGGATAGTCCTCCGGCACGTTGACGGTCTTGGAGATGCTGGTGTCGACGAACGGCGCGACGGCGGCGACCATCTGCTCGTGCGCCTTGGCGGAGAGCTCGAGCGCGGTGACGAAGTAGGGCGGCAGCGCCGCGGCGTCTCCCCCCATCGCCTTGTACTTGCGCCAGGCGTGGTCCTCGACCGGGAATTCCTGCAGCGTCCCATCCGACATGCGCTTCTTGCGCGTGTAGCTCCAGGAGAACGGCGGCTCGATGCCGTTCGACGCGTTGTCGGCGAAAGCTAGGCTGATCGTCCCCGTGGGGGCGATCGACAGCAGATGCGAATTGCGAATGCCATGCTTGCGGATGAGGTTCTTGATCTCCTCCGGCAAGCGTGTGGCGAAGCTGGTCCCGGACAGATAGAGGTCGGCGTTGAAGAGCGGAAACGCGCCGCGCTCGCGCGCGAGCTCCACGGAGCCGCGGTACGCCGCATCGCGCATCGCCTCCGAGATGCACGCCGCCATGTGCCGCGCCTCTTCGGTGTCGTACCTCAGGCGCAGCATGATCAGCGCATCTCCCAGGCCGGTGAAGCCGAGCCCGACGCGGCGCTTCGCCATCGCCTCGTTCTTCTGCTGCTCGAGCGGCCAGGCGGTCACCTCGAGCACGTTGTCCAGCATCCGGATCGACACCTCGACGGTTTTCGCGAAGCGCTCGAAATCGAATTTCGCGTTTTCCGCGAAGGGATTCGCCACGTAGCGCGTGAGGTCGATGGAGCCGAGACAGCAGCAGCCGTACGGCGGCAGCGGCTGCTCGGCGCAGGGGTTGGTCGCCTCGATGGTCTCGCAGTAGTTGAGGTTGTTGTCGCGGTTGATGCGGTCGAGGAAGAGGATGCCCGGCTCGGCGTGGTCGTACGTCGAGCGCATGATCTGGTCCCACAGCTCGCGCGCCCGCAGCTTGCGGTAGACCCACAGGCCGTCGCTGCGCTGGTAGATGTCTTTGCCCGGCCACGGCTTCGCCTTGTGGACGAGCTCGACCTCGCGGTCGGCTTCCACCGCGGCCATGAAATCGTCGGTGACGCCTACCGAGATGTTGAAGTTGGAGAGGTCGCCCCGGTCCTTGGCGTGGATGAACTCCTCGATGTCCGGATGGTCGCAGCGCAGCACGCCCATCTGCGCGCCGCGGCGCGAGCCGGCCGATTCCACCGTCTCGCAGGAGCGGTCGAAGACGCGCATGTAGGACACCGGGCCGCTCGCGCGCGAGCGGGTGCCCTTCACCTCGGCGCCCTTCGGCCGGATCGAGGAGAAGTCGTAGCCGACGCCGCCGCCGCGGCGCATCGTCTCGGCCGCTTCCTGGAGCGCCGTGTAGATGCCCGGCTTGCCGTCGACCACTTCCGAGATCGAATCGCCGACCGGCTGCACGAAGCAGTTGATGAGCGTCGCCTGAAGCTGCACGCCGGCCGCCGAGTTGATGCGGCCGGCGGGAATGAAGCCGTCGAGCTGCGCCTGGTAGAAGCGCCGCTCCCAGGTGGCACGGCGCTCTTCGGCCTCGACCTGGGCGAGCGCGCGCGCCACGCGGCGGCGCACGTCCTCGATGGAGGACTCGTTGCCCTTGGCGTATTTCTCGATCAGGGTATCGCGG
>DASQYN010000424.1:0-11840 GCA_035639215.1 Burkholderiales bacterium | reverse complement strand
GTTCGGGGACGGAGCCCGAACGTCAACCGCCCGCACGTTCGGCCGTTGTGCCGACTATGCCCCGTCTCGCGCGCCTGGTCCTTCCCGATGTCGCGCTGCACGTCGTTCAGCGCGGCCACAACAGGCAGGCCTGCTTTCGGGAAGACACGGACAGGATGGTTTATCTCGTCCTCCTGCGGGATGGCATCAAGAAGAGCCGCTGCGTATTGCATGCCTATTGCCTGATGACGAACCATGTGCACCTGCTGCTCACTCCGCCCGATACCGGCGCTTGCGGCATCCTTATGCGTAACCTAGGTCAACGCTACGTGCAGTACTTCAACGGCCGCCACGGCCACCGCGCCACGCTGTGGGAGGGAAGGCCTTATTCATGCCTCGTCGATTCGATCAAGTACGTCCTAGGCTGTTATCGGTACATCGAGCTGAATCCGGTCCGCGCAGAGATGGTGGCTAGTGCAGCGGCATACAAGTGGTCAAGCTACGAGGCGAACGCGGGCGGTACTGACGATCCGCTCGTCGCGCCACATGCCGAGTATCTTGCGCTGGGGAATGATCCCCAAGCGCGTCGCGATGCGTACCGGCAGCTTTTCCCGGCGACAGACGATCCTGATTTCCTCGCCGAGATACGCGATGCCACGAATGGCGGGTATCCGCTCGTAGGCAACGATTTGAAGTCGCGCCTGTCGGACGTATCGAAACGCAGGCTGAAACGGGCAAAGCCAGGGCCGCACGCCGATGGCGATACGCAGGGCGATGAACGGACTCGGGACCTCCCCTTCTAACCCGGAACAGATCGGGCTCCGTCCCCGAATAGAAGGAGTTCGGGCTCCGTCCCCGAACTATCCGCGAACTACGCTTCGCGCCAGCCGAAGCCGTCGTTCTGCGTGGCGAGGCCGACCCAGGTTTCTTCGCAGCCCATCGCGCCGGCGAGCGCACGGCGCGCGAGCTCGGGCTTGTTGTTCTGCTGCGAGAGGTGCGCGGCGACGACGTGCTTCAGTCGCGAGCGGTCGAGCGCGGCGAGCAGGCGCGCCGAGTCCTCGTTGTCGAGGTGGCCGAACGGCCCGGCGATGCGCTCCTTCAGCCAGCGCGGATAGCCGCCGTTCCACAGCAGGTCGCGGTCGTAGTTGCACTCGAGGACGAGCGCCTCGAGGCCGGAGAGCATCTCGACGACGTGCGGCGTGCCGATGCCGATGTCGGTGAGCACGCCGAGGCGCGCCGCGCCGTCGGAGAGGACGAACTGCACCGGCTCGCGCGCGTCGTGCGGCACGGTGAAGGGCCGCACCTCGACGCCCTCGACGGCGAGCGGCTCGCGCGAGGTGAGGATCGAGAGGCGCACCCCGTCGATCACCTTGCCCTCGGCCTCGAGCGCGACCAGCGAGCCGTAGGTGAGATGCACGGTCACGCCGTGCGCCGCGGCGAAGTCGAAGACCCGCCCGGCATGGTCGCCGTGCTCGTGCGTCACGAGGATGCCGCGGATCGCGGAAGGCTCGAGGCCAAGCCGCGCGAGGCGCCGCTCGGTGTCGCGCAGGTTCAGGCCGCAATCGACCATCAGGCACGTGACCGAGGCGGCCTCGCGCACCTCGACCACGAGCGCGTTGCCGTCGCTGCCGCTCGCGAGGGACGCGAAGCGCAGCAACCTATTTCAGCTGCTCGTGCAGCAGCGCGAGGATGCGCTGCCCGGTCTTCGATTTGTCGGGCGCGCCGTCCTTGCTGAGCACGCTGACCTCGCTCGAGCTGCCGGCCTCGGCGACCTGGATGCGGTACTGCTCGGTCTGCAGCGTGCGGTTGCCGCCGCTGAACCAGCGCGAGAAGAAGCCCTGCTTGCTGACCGCATCCGGGTCGGCGTAGCGCACGAAGTACATGCCCTTCTGCCGGTCGCGATCCTCGACGGTGAAGCCGACGCGGTCGAGCGCGAGCCCGACGCGCCGCCAGGCGCGGTCGAAGGGCTCGAACACCTCCAGCAGATCGCCCGAGCCGCCTTTCTTGATCTGCGCGCGGTCCTCGCCCTTCGCCACGGTCTTCACCGCCTCGGCGGCGCGCTCCGGCTGGGCGCCGAGGCGCACCATCAGCTTGCTCAGGTACTCGGCCTCGAGCTCCGGGTCGTTCGGCCGCGCCTGCCACTTGGTGTCGCCGATGCCGCTCGTCACCGCTTCGTGCGAGCCGTACACCTCCTCGAGGCCGCGCTGGCTGATGTAGATCTCGGTGCCCTTGCCGTCGGCGGTGCGCTCGAGGCGGGTGCGGTACCTGTCGCGCAGCCCGGAGGAATAGAAATTATCGAGCGCGCGCGTGATGAGGTTGCGCGCCGGGCCGTCGGCGAATTGCGGCCGCCGCTCCAGCCAGTTGGTCTCCATCACGCCGACGTCGGGCGCCTCGCTCTCGAGAAGGAAGCCGTTCTCCACCCAGAAGTCCTTGATCAGCGGCCAGAGCTTCTCGGGCGGCTGCTCGACGACCAGCCAGCGCTGCGCGCCGGCGCGCTCGAGGTGCATGCCCTCGGGCATCGGCAGCACGGCGCTCGTTGCGGCGGGCTTCGCCTCGCGGCGCACCGCCTCGTAGTTCGAAAGCGTCGCCGTGCTGGTGCCCGGGCCGCCGGCGTTGTCCGGCACCGCGAAGCGGCTGTCGCCCTTTGGCGAGGTGAGATCGGGCGGCACCTCGAGCGGCGGCAGGCTGGTGCTCGACTTGTAGGCGGTCTTGTCCTTGCCCTCGAGCCAGCTGTCCATGGACGAGCAGGCGCCGAGCAGGAGCACGCCCGCGAGGACCCCCCAGCGAAGCGACATCAGCCCCGGCCTTCCACCACCCGCAGGCCCGGCAGCGCGATGCCGGCCTCGTGCAGCGCGCCGCGCACCGTCTCGTGGAACTTCTCGGAGAGCGGCGCGAGCGGCAGGCGCAGGCCGTGCTCGATGAGGCCCATCTCGGCCATCGCCCACTTCACCGGCGCGGGGTTGGTCTCGACGAACAGCTTCTGGTGCAGCGGCAGCAGGCGGTTGTTGAGCTCGCGCGCGCGCTTCACGTCGCCGACCAGCGCCGCGGCGCACATCTGGTGCATCAGCTTCGGCGCGACGTTGGCGGTCACCGAGATGACGCCGTGCCCGCCGCACAGGATGAGCGGCAGCGCCGTGGCGTCCTCGCCGCTATAGACCGCGAAGCTGCGAGGCGCGCGGCGCAGCAGATCGGTGCCCCGCTCGAGGTTGGCGGTGGCGTCCTTGATGCCGATGATGCCCGGCACCTGCGCAAGGCGCAGCACCGTGTCGTTCTGCAGGTCGGCGACGGTGCGCGTCGGCACGTTGTACAAAATCATCGGCAGGTCGACCGACTCGGCGATCTTGCGGAAGTGCCGGTACATGCCCTCCTGCGTGGGCTTGTTGTAGTACGGCACGACCGACAGGCAGGCCGTGGCGCCCGCCTTCTTCGCCGACTCGGTGAGCTCGACCGCCTCGGCGGTCGAATTGCCGCCGGTGCCGGCGATGATCGGGATGCGGCCATGGGAATGCTCTACCGCGACGCGGATCAGCTGCTTGTGCTCGCCGAAGTCCACGGTCGGCGATTCGCCGGTGGTGCCGACAACGACGATGCCGTCGCTGCCCTCGGCGACGTGCCAGTCGATGAGGCTGCGGAAGCGCGGCAGGTCGAGGCTGCCGTCCTCCCGCATCGGAGTGACGATGGCGACCAGGCTACCCGTGATCATGGCGCGGCCTTTTCAAATAGGTCCATGATTCTAACGCCTCCCAACTCTCCCCTGCGCGCGCACAGCCGCTGCACCATCGCCGGCTTCGGCCGCTCGACGCAGCCCTGCTCGAATGCGATCGGCGTCAGCGCCGCGAAAGCGGCGAGCAGCTCGCCCGGCGCGAGCAGGAACGCCGGGTTCGACGGCCGGCCGAACTTTTCGTTCCCGGCCATGAACGTTTCGTAGATCAGCACGCCGCCCTCCTCGACGCTGTCGCGAAGCACGGGAAGCAGCGGGCGGTGCAGATAGTTCGTCACCACGATCGCGGCGAAGCGCCGGCCGGCGAACGGCCAGGGCGCGGCCTCGAGATCGGCCTGCACGAACTCGGCGCCGGGAATCACCTGCGGGTCCCGGTCGACCGCTACCACCGGAATGCCTCGCTGCACGAAGAGCGCTGAGTGCCGCCCGCCGCCGCAAGCCACGTCGAGCAGCGGCCCGCGCGTTACCAGATCCGCCCAGCGGCGCACCCAGTCGGAAGGGAGATCGGGATCGTGCATTAGAAAAGCGGCGGCGCTCGTCGTCCCCGCGGAAGCGGGGACCCAGTTTGCTAAAAAGAAGATGGGGTTCCCGCCTACGCGGGAACGACGGTTATGGGCTGTTTTATGGTTAGTGGCTGTTTACGGTTAGCGGCTGTTTCACGGTTTGCTGCGTTTCCGAGCTTCTCTACCGGCTGCGACCATCGAACGGCACGCGCTGCAGCGCGCCCAGATCGATCCCTTCCAGGCAGCGCACATTGATCGCCGCCATCTCGTTGCCCTGCGGATCCTTGCCAAGCGCATAGAGCGCGATGCCGCACTTCGCGCAGAACTTATGCTCGATGACGTGCTTGTTGAACCTGTAGGTAGACACGTTCTTCTCGGGCGTCTGCAGCGCGAACTTCGCGCGCGGCACGAACCAGAGCAGCGATCCCTTGCGGCTGCACATCGAGCAGTTGCATTCGAGCACCGGGCCGATGGCGCCTTCGGCGCTGAAGCGGATCGCGCCGCAGTGGCAGCTCCCCGGGTAGATCACGGCTTCTTCTGCTCGCGCATGCGTTGCGAATAGCCCTCGCTGAGCGGCACCCACGAGCTGTCGTTGCGCTCGTTCAGCGCGACCAGGATCCGGTCGCCGGGCTTGGGCAGCTCGAGCTTGCACAGCTTGCGCAGCCGCACCGGCATGGTGAGCGTCGCCGACTCCCCGGACGGTCCCTTGAAGGTCTCGGTGACGCGCACGTCGATCGTGTCGATCGCCTTCGCCACGTCCTCCTCGACCTTCGTCACCTCGCCGGCGAAAAGCGACGCCGACCACTGGTACCACGCCTCCGGCGGGATGTCGCGCACGAACATGCACGCCTGCGCCGGGAGAGCGAGCGTCGAGATTGCTAGAGCGGCGAGAATGCGAAGAAGGTGGGCGCTCTGCATGGCTAGTCGGCGCGCCGCTCGCGTCGTACTCTTCTTCGGCGCAGGCTCGGCCGCTTAGCCTTCTTCCGTCCCCGGAGAAGACGCTTGAGCGCCTCGTTTACCGCGTAGTCGTTGGGAAAGGCACGCGCGACTTGCGGCTCGAGGACGACGACGTTCGTTGCTTCGGCCACCTTGTGCGCATACTTGCCCCGCACGAGGGTACCGAAGTCCGAGCGCTTGTATTCGACCCGGGGCTCCTCGCTCGACTTGCCGCTAGCCTTCTTCATAGATGGTCCTTTCGCCCGGTGTCGCCGGCCGCGCGCTAATGATTCGGATTGTATCGTCGCGCTCGGTGTGAGCGACCACGAGGAGCCGCCCCGAACTCGAGACACCGAAGACGACGTATCGATGTTCCCCGATGGAGTGATCCGGGTCTTGGCTCGCGGAAAACCGTCGATGCTTCTTCGAACGAGACTCCATGCTTGGCCAGGTTCTCCGCGGCCTTCGCACTGTCCCATTCGAACCTCAACTACTCACCGGCGGGTTCGAGCGCGGGCAGGCCGTCGATGCTGCGCGAGTTGTGCTCGCGCCGATAAGCTCGCAGCCCTTCGGCCCCCTTGTTCGCGGTCCAGCGCGGCAAGGCAACGCACTCCTCTACCGCGGAAAACGTGGGCACGCCGTAGCCGCAGGAATCGCTGATGCGCGTGACCCGCACGTCGATGATGGCGCGCGCACCGAGGTGGTCCGGATAGTTTGCACGGAGCTCGGCCCAGGTATCGGACGCGGGCGAGACTACCGTTGCCGTGCCGTGCAGCCTCACGATCTTGGGCGCGCCGCCGAAGGCGCAGAACATGAGGACGATGCGGCCGTTCTCGCGAACATGGGCGATGGTCTCGGCGCCGCTACCCGTCAGGTCGAGGTAGGCGATGCGCAGCGGCTCGAGCACGCGCAGCGTGTCAAGACCCTTGGGCGAAAGGTTGACGTGGCCGCTCGCCGCAAGCGGTGCCGTCGCCACGAAGAAAACCGGCTGCGCCGCGATCCAGCCCGCGAGCTCGGGCGTGATGGCCTCGTATCGCTTTCCCATCCCGCTATCTTACGGCCTTCACTTCCTTCGCCCGGCCCGCCGAGGCGAGCTGCCGCAGGGCCTCGGCCGCCTCGCTGAGGTGCATGACCACGGCATCGGCGCCGAGCTTGGCGAGCCGCTCCTTCGCGCTCGCCGGTGCCTCGACGCCCCACAGGCCGACCACGATCCTGAGATCGGCATCGTGGCGGCGAAGGCGCCGGGTCAGCGCCGCGGCATGCGCCGCCGCCTGCGGCGGCACCGCGGAGATGCAGACCGCCTTGCAGCCGCGCCGCGCGGCCGTCTCGCTCACTTCGGCGACCATCGCCGGCGGGGAGAAGACGTGCGCGCTGTCCTCGGGCATCAGGCGGGCGAGCGCGGCGGCGGCGACGCCATCGGCGCGGTCGTGCGCCGGCACCAGGCAGACCGCCGGCCCGTGGCCGCTCGCCGGCGGCGCGTCGAGGTCCTCGACGATCGCCTCGGCATGGTCGTAGATGAAGCGCTCGCGCGCCGGCTCGAGCAGGTTGCGGCCGCGGTCGCGGGCGGCGAGCGCGAGCGAAGGCACGAACACCTTGTCGAGCGCCGCGGCGAGGCCCTGCGCGGCGACCGTCTTCTCCATCAGCTCGGCCGCCTCCTCGTCGTCGAGGGCGAGCAGGCGCTGGTAGAAGCGCTCTTCGTCGGAGAGCACCGGCTCGACGCCGAGCAGCACGTTGAGATAGCCGAGCTCGGGGATGTGCCGGCCGACCACCGCGACGCACACCGTGAGCGGCGTGGCGAGCAGCAGGCCCGCCGGTCCCCAGAGCCAGGTCCAGAAGAGCACCGCGGCGATGATCGCGATCGGCGTCAGGCCGACGCTCTTGCCGTAGAGCCAGGGCTCGACCACGTAGGCGAGCACGAGCTCGAGGGCGAGGAACACGCCGATCGTCCAGAGCGCCATCGACCAGCCCTCGCCGATGGCGAAGGCGAGCGCGATCGGCAGCGCCGCCGCGACCCAGACGCCGACGTACGGAACGAAGCGCAGCAGCAGGCCGAGCAGGCCGAACAGCAGCGCGTTCGGCACGCCGATGAAGTAGAGCGCGATGCCGAACGGGATGCCGAAGCACGCGTTCACCACCATCAGCATCGCCAGGTAGCGGCTGACGCGCGCCGAGGCCTCGGCCATGGCGCGGGTCGTGACGTTGAGGCGCCGGCTGCCGGCGAGCGCGATCAGCCGCTCGCGCATGTTCTCGCGGTCGAGCAGCATGAGGATGGTGAAGACGATCACGGCGAGCGCCATGGCGAGCGGCTTGCCGAGCGGCGCGGCGATCTGCGCCACCTCCTCCAGGGCGCTCCCCGGCGTCTCCTTCACCGGCAGCGGCTTCTCGGGATGCGCCTCCTTCTCGATGTCCTTCAGCGCCTTCGCCGCCTTGCCGAGATCGCTGTTCTGCTTCGGCACGCGCAGCGCCCGGATCTTCTGGGCGATGCTGTGGCGGTACTCCGGCAGCTTCGCCGCGAGCGAGACCGCCTGCGTGCCGGCCACGGTGCCGATCGAGACGACGACGCCGAGCGCCAACAGCGCGATGATCAGGGTCGCGGCCACGCGGCCGAGCTTCCAGCGCTCGAGGCGCTCCACCAGCGGCGCGAGCAGGAACGCGAGCAGGATCGCCAGCGCGAGCGGCAGCAGCACCTCCTTCGCGAAATAGAGGACCGCCGCGACGACCAGCAGGCCGAGCACGGACGCGGGCATCGGCGCCCCGCTAGGACAACTGGAAGAGCAGCAGCGAGCGCGCCGTCACTTCGTAGACGTGGCCGAACTCGAAGCGGCTGCCTTCCGGGAGGTCGGGCATGTTGGTGTCGGCGAGGAGATCCCAGCGCTTTCCCTCGTTTCCCTCGCCGCGCCCCTCGGGCAGGGTGAACTTCACGACGTCCTGCCAGCTGTTGAAGACGATCAGCATGGTCGCTTCCTGCCCGCGCTGGCGGATGCCGCTCTGCGGCGCGCGCCCGTCGAGCAGCATGCCGAAGCAGCGCGTATGGCCGTTGCTCCACTCCTCGGCGCCCATCTCCTTGCCCGAGGTGCTGATCCACGCCACGTCCTTCACGCCGAGCTCCTCGTTGTAGACGCCGGAGAGGAAGCGCCGCTGGCGCAGGATCGGGAAGCGATGGCGCAGCCCGGTCAGCTTCTTCACGAAGCGGATCAGGCGCTCGGCCGGCTCGTCGAGGTTCCAGTCGACCCAGGACAGCTCGTTGTCCTGGCAATAGGCGTTGTTGTTGCCCTTCTGGGTGCGCGCGAACTCGTCGCCGGCGAGCATCATCGGCGTGCCCTGCGAGAGCAGCAGCGTCGCCAGCAGGTTCTTCATCTGGCGCTTGCGCAGCTGCTTCACGGCGAGGTCGTCGGTCGGCCCCTCGGCGCCGTGGTTCCACGAGCGGTTGTGCGAATGTCCGTCGCGGTTCTCCTCGCCGTTCGCCTCGTTGTGCTTGTCGTTGTACGAGACGAGGTCGTTGAGCGTGAAACCGTCGTGCGCGGTGATGAAGTTGACGCTCGACCAGGGCTGGCGGCCGAGATGGCTGAAGATCTCCGGCGAGGCGCAAAGCCGCGGCGCGAGCGCCCCGGCGCCGGCCTCGCCTCGCCAATAGTCGCGCACGGTGTCGCGGAACTGGTCGTTCCACTCCGCCCAGCCCGGCGGGAAGCGGCCGAGCTGGTAGCCGCCGGGACCGCAGTCCCAGGGCTCGGCGATCAGCTTGACCCGCGCGAGCAGCGGGTCCTGGATCACCGCCTTCATGAAGCCGTTGTAGGTGTCGAAGCCGCCCGGCTCGCGCGCGAGGATGGTGCCGAGGTCGAAGCGGAAGCCGTCGACGTGCATCTCCTCCACCCAGTAGCGCAGGCTGTCGGTGACCATCTGGATGACGCGCGGGTGGGAGAGGTTGAGCGTGTTGCCGGTGCCGGTGTCGTTGATGTAGTAGCGCTTCTTGTCCGGCATCAGCCGGTAGTACGAGGCGTTGTCGATGCCGCGGAAGGAAAGCGTCGGCCCCTTCTCGTTGCCCTCGGCGGTGTGGTTGTAGACCACGTCGATGATCACTTCCAGCCCGGCATCGTGGAAGCGCGCCACCATCTCCTTGAACTCCTGCAGCGACTTCGAAACGTCGGCGGCGTAGCGCGGGTCGGGAGCGAAGAAGCCGATGGAGTTGTAGCCCCAGTAGTTCTTGAGGCCTTTCTGCAGCAGAAAATCGTCGTCGACGAAGGTATGGATCGGCAGCAGCTCGACGGTAGTGACGCCGAGCGCCTTGATGTACCCGACCACCTCCGGGTTGGCGAGGCCGGCGAAGGTGCCGCGCTCGCGCTCCGGCACGCGCGGATGCAGCTTGGTGTAGCCGCGCACATGCGTCTCGTAGACGATGCTGCGGTCCCAGGGCACGGGATGCCACATCTTCTCGCGCTGCCAGTCGAAGTTCGGATCGACGACCACCGACTTCGGCATGAAGGGCGCGCTGTCGCGCTCGTCGAAGGTGGCGTCGTCGCCCGTTTCCATCTTGTAGCCGAAGATGGCCGGATCCCACTTCAGCGCGCCGATGTGTGCGCGCGCGTACGGATCGAGCAGCAGCTTGTTCGGATTGAAGCGGTGGCCTTCGTCGGGCGAGTACGGGCCGTGCACGCGAAAGCCGTAGATCGTTCCCGGCCCGACGCCGCTCACGTAGCCGTGCCACACCTCGTCGCGGTATTCCGGAAGCTCGATGCGAGCGGTCTCTGTTCCGCCCGCGGCGTCGAAAAGGCAGACCTCGACCCTCGTCGCGTGCGCGGAGAACAGCGCGAAATTGACCCCCTGGCCGTCCCAGGTCGCGCCGCGGGGATGCGGCAGGCCTTCCTTGAGGGTCGAAAGCTTGAGCTCGGGGGCGTTCATTAAGGAGCAGACAATGAACGCAAGCTCCGTGCCGCGCGACGTGCGCGGGTAAGCCGTCCGGACTAAAGCCCCATCCATGCGTCGCCCCCGCGCAGGCGGGGGTCCCGTTTTCAAAAAAGACGGGGTTCCCGCCTTCGCCGGAACGACACAAGGCGCCGCTCTAGGCCGCCAGCTTCTCCACCTGCGGCAGGTTGCACGCGAGGATCGCCTTGCGCAGCGCCTCGATTGCCTCCGGCCGGGGAAAGCTCTTGCGCCAGGCGAGCGCCACGCGGCGCGAAGGCACCGGCTTCGCGAAGGGCAGGATGCGGATGAGGTCGCTGCCGCCCGCGGCGGTGACCGAGGTCGAAGGCAGCACCGTGACGCCGACCCCGCCGGCGACCATCTGCCGGATGGTCTCGAGCGAGCCGCCCTCGACCGTGCGGGCGAGCGGGCTGCGGTCGCGGGAGCGCATCGTATGGCAGAACTCCAGCACCTGGTCGCGGAAACAGTGGCCCTCGCCGAGCAGCAGCAGCGATTCCTTCGTCAGCTCCTCGGAGCTCACGCGCTTGCGGCCTTCCCAGGGATGGCCCTTCGGCACCGCGACGACGAACGGCTCGTCGTACACCGCGCGCGTCTCGATGCCCGGCTCCTCGAAAGGCAGCGCGATCAGGATCACGTCGACCTCGCCGCTCTTCAACATTTCGGCGAGGCGATGGGTGAAGTTCTCCTGGATCAGGAGCTGCAGGCTCGGCGCGCTGCGGCGCAGGACCGGGATGAGCTTCGGCAGCAGGTATGGGCCGATGGTGTAGATGGCGCCGAGGCGAAGCGGCCCGGCGAGCGGGTCGCGCCCGGCCGCGGCGAGCTCCTTGACCCGCGCCGCCTCCTCGAGCACGCGCTGCGCCTGCTCGACGATCTTCCGTCCCGCCGGCGTCACCGTCACCTCGCCCGGCCCGCGCTCGAAGAGCGGCACGCCGAGCTCCTCCTCGAGCTTCTTCACCGCCACCGAGAGCGTCGGCTGGGACACGAAGCAGGTCTCCGCGGCACGGCCGAAATGGCGCTCGCGCGCCACCGCGACGATGTAGCGCAGCTCGGTGAGCGTCACGGCTTCCGGGCCAGGAGATAGAGCGGGATGCCGGCGATCATGACCGCGATGCCGGCGAGCACCAGAGCACCGAACTTCGGGCCGTAGTCCGGGTTGCGGACGTAGTCGATGCTCGAGTAGAGCATGTAGAGGCACGCGGCGCAGAAGGCGAGCGGCACGACCGGGTAGAGCGGCACGCGGAAGCCGTCGCTCGGCTCGCCGCGGCGGCGGAACTGGAACAGCGTGAGGCCGCTCAGCAGGAAGAATGTCCAGAAGACCGGCGCGGTGTAGGCCACCATGGCGGTGAAGCCGTCCGGCGTCACCGAGCTCGCGGCGACGAGGACCAGCGTGACGGCGCCTTGCAGGAGAAGCGCGTTGGCGGGCGTGCTGCCGCCCGCGCGCCAGATGCCGAGAAAGCGGAACGGCGGAAAGTCCCGCCCGAGCGCGTAGCTCGTGCGCGCGCCGGTGAAGATCGCGGCGTTCATCGTGGTGAGCGCGGCGAGGCAGACGACGATCGCGACGACGATCGCGCCCTTGTCGCCGGCGACCGCCCGCACCACGTCGGCGGCGACCGCTTTCGATTCCTTCATGCCGTTCAGCCCCAGGGCGGCGAAATAGCCGAGATTCACGAGCAGGTACAGGAGCGTGAGGGCGACGATGCCCCCCACCAGCACGCGCAGCATGTTGCGGCGCGCGTCGACCAGCTCGCCCGCGAGATAGGCCGCTTCGTTCCACCCTCCATAAG
>DASQYN010000423.1:0-5142 GCA_035639215.1 Burkholderiales bacterium | reverse complement strand
CGGCGCGGATGGCGATCTGCCGCGCGATGTTCCAGCCGGTCGCCCCCTCGGGGTTGGCGCAGCCGATGATCACGTCCTCGACCTCGGCCGGGTGCAGCTTCGCGCGCTCGAGCGCCGCGTGCGCCGCGTGGCCGCCCATCTTCGCGCCGTGGGTCATGTTGAGCGCGCCCTTCCAGCTCTTGCAGAGCGGCGTGCGCGCCGCGGAAACGATCACTGCCTCGGTCATGGGAGATCTCCTATCCGTTGAAGCGTTTTCCTTCCTTGGCGAGCTTGACGAGCAGCGGCGCCGGCTTCCATTGCGAGCCCTGGTAGCCCTTCTGGAACTTCTCTATGGAAGCCAGCACCTTCGGCAAGCCCACGGTGTCGGCGTAGAACATCGGCCCGCCGCGGTAGGGCGGGAAGCCGTAGCCGGTCAGGTACACCATGTCGATGTCGGAGGCACGCAGCGCGATGCCTTCCTCGAGGATCTTCGCCCCCTCGTTGACGAGCGCGTAGATGCAGCGCTCGACGATCTCGTCGTCGCCGATCTGCCGGGGTTTGACGCCGATCTCCGCCCTGTAGGCGTCGATGATCTTCTGCACGTCGGAATCCGCAATGGCGCGCCGGTCGCCGGGCTCGTAGCGGTAGAAGCCCTTGCCGGTCTTCTGGCCGAAGCGGCCCTGCTCGCAGATGCGGTCGGCGATGCGCGAGTAGACCATGTCGGGCCGCTCCTTGGCGCGGCGCTTGCGGATCTCCCAGCCGATGTCGTTGCCCGCCATGTCGTACATGCGGAACGGGCCCATCGCCAGGCCCCATTTCTCGAGCGCGCCGTCGACCTGCTGCGGGCTCGCGCCCTCGTCGATGAGGAACAGGCTCTGCTGCCCGTACTTCTCGAGCATGCGGTTGCCGATGAAGCCGTCGCACACGCCGGAGACGACCGGCACCTTCTTCAGCGTCTTGCCGAGCTTGAGGGTCGTGGCGAGCACGTCCTTGGCGGTCTTCCTGCCGCGCACCACTTCGAGGAGCCGCATGACGTTCGCCGGCGAGAAGAAGTGCGTGCCTACCACGTCGTCCGGGCGGCGCGTCACGGCGGCGATCTGGTCGACGTCGAGCGTCGAGGTGTTGGTGGCGAGGATCGCGCCGTTCTCGATGATGCCGTCGAGCTTGCGGAAGAGATCCTGCTTCACGTCCATGCGCTCGAACACCGCCTCGATCACGATGTCGGCGTCGGCGATCTGGCCGAGGTTGAGCGTGCCGCGGATGAGCGCCATGCGCTTGTCCATGTCGCCCTGGCCGAGGCGGCCCTTCGCCACCGTCGCCGCGTAATTGCCTCTTATTTTGGCGAGTCCCCGGTCCAGGGCGTCCTGGGCGGTTTCCACCACGGTCACCGGGATGCCGGCGTTGGCGAAGCTCATGGCGATGCCGCCGCCCATGGTGCCGGCGCCGATCACCGCCGCTTTGCGGATCGGCCGCGTCGCGGTGTCCTCGGGCACGTCGGGGATCTTGGTGGTCTGGCGCTCGGCGAAGAAGGCGTGGCGCAGGGCCTTCGACTCGCTGGTCTCGACGAGCACGGCGAAGCGCT
Source organism: Burkholderiales bacterium (assembly GCA_035639215.1). GTDB lineage: Bacteria > Pseudomonadota > Gammaproteobacteria > Burkholderiales > SG8-39 > SCGC-AG-212-J23. The sequence goes on along the minus strand of DASQYN010000423.1, from coordinate 3,581 downwards.
CGCGCTCGAACTTGCGCCCTTCGTCGAACGGCTGGGTCACCGCCGCCTCGATGCAGCCGACGATCTCGAGCGGCGCCGGATAGCCGCGCGAGGCCTTGCCCACTTCTTGCCGTACCTGGGCAAAGAAATTTCTTGGGTCATCAACCTTGGCGTTCATGTCGCGGATGCGCCGCAAAGGTTTCTTCTCGGCGACGAGCTGCTTCGCGTAGTCGATCGCCGCGGCGAGCAGGTCGGGCCCCTTCGCCAGCTCGTCGACGAGGCCGAGCGCGTGCGCCTGCTCGGCGCGGATCGGGTTGCCGGTGGTCATCATCGTCACCGCGTCGGCGACCGGCACGATGCGCGGCAGGCGCTGCGTGCCGCCCGAGCCGGGCAGGATGCCGAGCTTCACCTCGGGAAGACCGAGCTGCGCGCCCGGCGCGGCGATCCGGTAGTGGCACGCGAGCGCGAGCTCGAGGCCGCCGCCCAGGGCGAAGCCGGCGATCGCCGCGACGAGCGGCTTCTTCATCCCGTCCTGGAGATCGTTGACGTCGGGAAGGTCGGGCTTCTCGCGCGGCTTGTTGAACTCGCGGATGTCGGCGCCGCCGGAGAACGCCTTGCCGGCGCCGATCAGCACCACCGCCTTCACCGCCGGATCCGCGTCGGCCTTCTTCAGGAGCTCGAGCAGGCGCGCGCGCAGCGCGTTGCCGAGGCCGTTGACCGGCGGATTGTCCATGGTGATGACGGCGATGCCGTCACGGACGGCGAGGGCGGCAACTTCGGTCATGGGAAAGGGCTCCGGAGAGAGCCGGAAATTCTAGCCGCTCTCGAGGATGATCCGATCGATCGGCCGGTCGAGGTCCCCGCCCGCCCGCTCGAAGCCGCGCCGCCAGTCCTCGAGATGGCGGCGCGCCCAGAGGCGGGCGGCGTCGCGGTCGCGCCGGCGGATGGCGTCGACGTACATGCGGTGCGCGTGCACCAGGCGGCCGGCCGCCTCGGCGACGTTGCGCAAGATCAATTCGGCGCTCGACATGACGAGCAGCTCCGAGGGCTCGCGGGCGAGCTGCAGCACCCGGTTGTGCGAGGCGAGGCCGATCAGCGCATGGAATTCGGCGTCGAGCCGCGCCACCTCCGTCGCGTCGCCGAGGCGCGCCGCGGTGGCGTCGATGTTGCGCTCGAGCGCGTCGATCTCCCCAGGTGTCGCGTGCTCGACCGCGGCGTCGATCGTCGCGAGCTGCAGGGCGAGCGCCGCGTCGTAGAGCTCGCGGAAGGTCACCTCGTGCAGCACCAGGGCGCGGCTCACGCTGGTGACCAGGCGCTCGGTGCGCGGCAGCTGCACCCAGAGGCGCCGGCTCGAGTCGCGCCGCACCAGGCCGCTGTGCTCGAGGAGGCGGATGCCCTCGCGGATGGTCGAGCGGTTGACGCCGAACTGCTCGACCAGCGCCGCTTCGGTGCCGAGGGGCTCGCCGGCCTTAAGGCGACCGGAGAGAATGTCGCGCTCGACGGCCTCCGCCACTCGGCGGTACGCTGGCGAGGCAGCGAGGCGCGGGAAGGTCGGCGCGGGCTTCGACACCGCTTGCGTCGTCATGGGCGGGGCGGTTAGATTGTCCGACAATCCGACAAAAGCAACAATAAGCACAGCGGATCTGCGGGCACGAGGAGGAGGGCTTTGAGCGTAGAGACTGCGCAGGCTTTGCTGCGCGTGCAGGATGTTGGCGTGCGCTTCGGCGGCATCGTCGCGCTCGACGGCGTTTCCTTCGACGTCATGCCGGGCGAGATCGTCGGCCTGATCGGCCCCAACGGCGCCGGCAAGACGACCCTCTTCAACTGCCTGTCGCGCCTCTACGAGTGCGACCGCGGCGAGATCGCCTTCGCCGGCCAATCGATCGCGCGCACGCCCCGCCACCGCATCGCCTCGCTCGGCATCGGCCGCACCTTCCAGAACCTGGCGCTCTTTCGCAGCATGAGCGTGCTGCAGAACATCATGGTCGGCCGGCACTGCCGCAGCCGCGGCGGCTTCTTCGCCAACGCCGTGCGCCTGCCGCTGGTGCGGCGCGAAGAGGCGGCAGTGCAGGCGAAGGCGCGCGAGCTGGTGCGCCTGCTCGAGCTGGAAGCGGTGGCCGAGCGGCGCGTCGCCGACCTGCCCTTCGGCACGCAGAAGCGCGTCGAGCTTGCCCGCGCGCTCGCCGCCGAGCCGAAGCTGCTCTTGCTCGACGAGCCCGCGAGCGGCCTCAACCACGAGGAAGTGGCCGGGCTCGGCGGCCTGATCCGCACCATCCGCGCCCGGCTCTCGCTGACCGTGCTCCTCGTCGAGCACCACATGAACCTGGTGATGAGCATCTCCGATCGCGTCGTGGCGCTCAACTTCGGGCGCAAGATCGCCGAGGGCTCCCCGGCGGAAGTGCGTGCTCACCCGGAGCTCGTGAAGGCCTACCTGGGAGCGGCGGCCTGATGTTGCTGGCGGCGAAAGGGCTGCGGGCTTCGTACGGCGCCACCCGCGTGCTTCACGGCATGGATTTCGCCCTCGCGCCCGGCTCGATCACCACGCTGCTCGGCGCGAACGGCGCGGGCAAGACCACCACGCTGCGCGCGCTCTGCGGCATGGTGAGGACCGAGGGTGAGGTGAGCTTCGAGGGCCGGCCGATCGCGGGCAAGGCTACCGAGGACGTGGCGCGCCTGGGCATCGCTCACGTGCCCGACGGTCGCGGCACCTTCGCCTATCTCAGCACCGAAGAGAACCTGCGCCTGGGCGCCTATACGCGCAAGGACAAGGCGCGGGTGCAGGAGGACATGGAGCGCATGTACGAGTACTTTCCGCGCCTCAAGGAGCGGCGCCGCCAGCAGGCCGGCACGCTTTCGGGCGGCGAGCAGCAGATGCTCGCCGTGTCGCGCGCGCTGATGCTGCGGCCGAGGCTGCTCCTGCTCGACGAGCCCTCCTTCGGCCTCGCGCCGCTCGTCGTCCAGGAGCTGTTCCGCATCCTGCGCGCGATCAACGAGGCGGAGCACGTCACCATGCTGGTCGTCGAGCAGAACGCGGCGCTCGCGCTGTCGATCGCCGACCACGCGTACGTGCTCGAGACCGGGCGGGTGGTGCTTTCCGGCACCGCGCAGAAGATCAAGAACGACGATGCGGTAAGACGTTCATACCTGGGGTACTGATGCGATCTGTCAGCAAAGCGCTCGTGCCGTCGTCCCCGCGAAAGCGGGGATCCAGTTTTGTTTGTGAAGCACATGGATTCCCGCTTTCGCGGGAACGACGGCCGGCTGCTCTTCGGAGTTTCCCCAAATCATGACCCAGGCCGTCCTGCACCAGATCTTCGCCGGCCTCGCGACCGGCGGCATCTACGCGAGCCTCGCCCTCGCGCTGGTGATGATCTACCAGGCGACGCACCTCGTGAACTTCGCGCAGGGCGAGATGGCGATGTTCTGCACCTACATCGCCTGGAGCCTGATGCAGGTGGGCCTCGGCTACTGGCCGGCCTTCGCGCTGACCGTGGCTTTTGGCTTCGTGCTCGGCGTCGCGATCGAGCGCCTGGTGATCCGCCCGGTCGAGCGCAGCTCGGTGCTCTCCGTGGTCGTGGTGTTCATCGGCCTGCTCGCCATCC
>DASQYN010000422.1:0-7582 GCA_035639215.1 Burkholderiales bacterium | reverse complement strand
GACGGCAGATTGCGGGAACGACGGCAAATTGTGGGATAACGTCCAGATCCTCCTCGCCGCGCCGGTCTTCAACGTCCAGCTCTGGCTGAACGGCTTGTCGGTCGGCGCGGTGTTCGCGCTCATCGGCTACGGCCTGGCGCTGGTGTGGGGCGTCACCAGCGTCAAGAACCTCGCGCAGGGCGACTTCGTGATGCTCGGCGGCTACCTCGGCTACGCCCTCGCGCGCCACGGCGTGCACCCGATCGTCGCCATCGTGCCGGCCGCGGCGATCATGTTCGTCTTCGGCTGGGCCCTCTACAAGCTGATCATCCGGCGCGTCATCCAGCTCGATCTCTTCACCTCGCTGCTCGCCACCTTCGGCCTGGCGATCACCCTCCAGCAGTCGCTCAACCTCGCCTTCGGCCCGGACGTGCGCACGTTGAAGTCCGGCTTCGGGCGCCTCGAGCTGTTCTCGGGCACGATCGACATCACCTGGATCCGCGTCATCGCCTTCGGCCTGTGCCTCGTGCTCGCCGCCGCCATGGTGCTCTTCCTGAGGAAGAGCCGCCTCGGCCAGGCGATCCGCGCCACCGCGCAGGACCCGCGCGCGGCGCGCGTGCTCGGCATCGACACCGACCTCGTCTACGCGCTCACCTTCTCGATCAACGCGGCGATCTGCGGCGCGGCCGGCGTGATCGTCGGCATGATCTGGGTGCTGCAGCCCTTCTACGGCATCGCCTACTCGGTGCGCGCCTTCGTCATCGTCACCGCGGCGGGGCTCGGCAACCTGCCCGGCGTGATCCTCGCGGCGCTCGGCCTCGGCGTGCTCGAGCAGTACAGCGGCTTCGTGCTCGGGGCACAGTTCCAGCAGGCGACCGTGGTGGGCCTGCTGCTCGTCATCCTGATGTGGCGCCAGGCGCTGCTTCGCCGACATCGTCTCGCGCTGCAATGAACGGCCGCTCGGCGCTTCTCCATGCCGTGCTGCTCGCCGCCGGCATCGCCGCGCCCTTCGTCTTCCCGGCGCACACGGTGCAGTTCGCGGTGTTCTGGATCTTCGTCCTCTTCGCCCTCACCTGGGACATCATGGGCGGGCACATGGGGTACAACTCGCTCGGCAACATCCTCTTCTTCGGGCTGGGGATGTACGTCTGCGCGCTGGTGCAGATCGGGCTCGTCTACGACATCGCCGAGTACACCGCCTCGAACGGCGCGATCCACATCGACTTCACGCAGGCGCAGTACTTCCACGGCCTCGCGCTCGGCCTGGTGGCCGCGGCGATCGTGCCGGTCGTCTTCGCCGCCGCATTGTCGTGGATCCTGTTCGGCCTGCGCGGCCCCTACTTCGCCATCGGCACGCTCGGCGTGGCGATCGCCGCGGCCGAGCTCACCAACGCCTGGGACTACGTGGGCGGCGGCCAGGGCATCGCCATGCCGGTGTTCCCCGGCGGCCCCGGCATGCGCGAGCGCTTCTTCTACGCCTGCTGCATGATCGCCGCGGTCGCCTGCTATCTCTTCCTGCGCTGGCTCTACGGCACGCGCTTTCGCCTGGCGATCAACGCCATCCGCGACGACGAGGACAAGGCCGAGGCGCTCGGCCTGCACACCGGCCGCTACAAGATGATCGCCTGGTCGATCTCGGCGTTCTTCCTCGGCATCGCCGGCGCGCTGTTCGGCAACATGACCGGCTTCATCGAGCCGCTCGAGACCGCCTACCCGACCCTCACCTTCGGCATCTTCATGGTGGCGATGACGCTGCTCGGCGGCAAGGGCACGCTGTGGGGCCCGGTGATCGGCGCGACGCTCTTCTACACGCTGCGCGAGGTGACCTGGACCTATCTGCTGGGCTGGCAGTACATCGCGCTCGGGCTGCTCATCATCTTCAACGTGGTGTACTTCCAGCAGGGCATCCTCGGCTGGCTGCGCAGCCGCAAGCCCGGATGGTTCGGCATCGACGTCCAGTGAATCAGAACGTCATCGAGGTGCGCAACGTGCGCAAGGCCTTCGGCGGCGTGGTCGCGAACCGCGACGTGTCGCTCGACGTGGCGCGCGGGCGCATCACCGGGCTGATCGGCCCGAACGGCTCGGGCAAGACCACGCTCTTCAGCTCGATCGTCGGCCAGCACCCGATCGACGCCGGCTCGATCCGCTTCGAAGGCCGCGAGATCTCGCGCCTGCCGCTCCAGCGCATCGCGCGCCTCGGCATGCTGCGCACCTACCAGCAGACGCGCATCTTCTCGAAGATGGACTGCGTGCAGAACCTGCTCGTCTCGCTGCCGCACTCCGAGACGGGCTGGTCGCACCTCTTCCGCAAGTACCCGCCGGAAATGATCGACAAGGCCGAGCGGCTGCTCGAGTTCGTCGGCCTCTATCCGAAGCGCAAGCTGGTCGCCGGCTCGCTCTCCTTCGGGCAGCAGAAGCTGCTGGAATTCGCCATGGCGCTGATGAACGAGCCCAAGGTGCTGCTGCTCGACGAGCCGACCGCCGGCATCAACCCGACGCTGATCAACGGCCTGATCGACCGCCTGAAGCGCGCCAACGAGGAGTTCGGCATCACGCTCTTCGTCATCGAGCACAACATGCGCGTCATCATGAACCTGGCGAGCCACATCTACTGCATGTCGCACGGCGAGCTGCTGGCGAGCGGCTCGCCCGGCGAGATCCGCGACGACCAGCGCGTCCTCGACGCGTACCTGGGCGCGCACTGATGGCGCTCGACGAGACGCGCCAGGTCCGCGGCTACCACGAGGGCGACGTCGACGTCGTCCTCTCGGTCGACGAGGTGGCGCGCAAGGCGGCCGAGCTGCGGGTCACGATCCCGGAGGCGCGGCTCCTCGAGCTGGCCGGCGGCCAGCCGTTCCTCTCGCTGCGCGGCCTGCGCGCCGGCTACGGCAACATGGAGATCCTGCACGGCCTCGATCTGCACGTCGGACGCGGCCAGTCGCTCTGCCTGATCGGCCCGAACGGCGCCGGCAAGTCGACCGTGCTGCACTCCATCTACGGCTTCGCCCGCATCCTCGGCGGCGCGGTCGCTTGCGCCGGGCACGACATCACGCGCCTCGGCGCCGAGAAGAAGCTGAAGGACGCGGGCATCGCCTACATCCTGCAGGACAAGTCCGTCTTCCCCGACATGACCGTCGAGGAGAACCTGCTGATGGGCGGCTACCTGCTGCGCTCGCGGGCGAAGGCGCGCGCCGCGGCCGAGCGCGTGTTCGCCAGGTACGACCGCCTCGCCGCGCGGCGCCACCACAAGGCGCGCGTGCTTTCCGGCGGCGAGCGCCGGCTGCTCGAGATCTCGCGCGCGCTGGTCATGGACCCGCAGGTCCTGCTGGTCGACGAGCCCTCCATCGGCCTCGAGCCGCGCTTCATCGACATGGTCTTCGGCATCCTCGACGAGCTGCAGCGCCGCGACGGCAAGACCATCGTCATGGTCGAGCAGAACGCGAAGAAAGGCCTCGAGTTCGCCGACTTCGGCTACGTCCTCGTCGCCGGCGAGCTGGCCCTCGCCGGCACCGGCCGCGAGCTCCTCGCCAACCCCGACGTCGGCCGCCTCTTCCTCGGCGGCTAGCGCTTCGCCTTCGGGGGTTTGAACCCGAAACCAGGGACGGACCCCCTTTTCTCCAGGCTTGCACTACGCTAACCCTTGTGGCGCGCGCTACACCTCGAAGTCGATGACGACATGACACCGACCCGCATGCTCGCGGTCGCGCTCGCGACCGTGATCGGCCTCGCGAGCGCGGCGGCGTGCGCCGAGCTGCGCGGCAAGGTGTATCTGCTCGTCAATCCCCAGGCGCCGCGCGGCGAGTGGCAACGCCGCCCATTGCCCGGGGCTTTCGTCGCGGTGAGCTGGACGGTCATCGTGCCGGCGCCCGGGCACGCCGTCGACTCGTGCCGCTACAGTGAGCTGGCGCGCAGCGACGACAAAGGCGAGTACGTGATGGAGGGGCCGAACTTCCTCACCGCAGCCGTCGCCGACACTGCCTACTACGCCTATTCCCCGGGCTTCGATCCCGTGAGCTTCCCTTACCCGGGATCGCCGATCTCGCCGAAGGACATCACGCTGACATTTTCGACTCGCACGCCGGAGGAGCGGCTTTCGCATATCGGGGGCTTCACCGATCCGGGCTGCACTCCGGAAACGCTGCACGATCCCCGCTCGCTTCGCGTTCCTTATCTGCGCGCCCTGCTCGACGAGGCGAAGACCCTCAACGTCGACACCGAGCGGGGCCGGCGCGATGTCGCCTACATCGAGGCCGTGCTGCGGCGCGCCACCGGGCAGGAGCGGCCGCAACGGCCGCGCGTGGTCGTCGTGCCAGGCGCAAGCGAGGCGGCGAATCCGCAACCGGCTGCCAACCCTGCCGAGCCGCGATAGCGACGCGCCATCGCCGCTATGATGCGCGCGTGACGCACCAGGAACTCAGCGTCGATTACCTCGTGGTCGGGGCCGGCGCAGCGGGCATGGCGCTCGCCGACGAGCTGCTCTCGCACTCCGACGCGACGATCGCCATCGTCGACCGCCGCCACGCGCCCGGCGGGCACTGGATCGACGCCTACCCGTACGTTCGCCTGCACCAGCCGTCCGCCTTCTACGGCGTGAGCTCGCTGCGGCTCGGCGAGGACGCGCGCGACACGGCGGGGACGAATGCGGGCTACTACGAGCTTGCGGGCGCCGACGAGATCCGGGCGTATTACAGCAACTTGATGCAGCGCCGTTTTCTGCCGAGCGGCCGCGTGCGCTACTTCCCGCAATGCGAATACCTCGGCGAGCACCGCTTCGCCTCGCGCCTCAACGACGCGTCATGGCAGGCGCACGTGCGCCGCAAGGTGATCGACACCGCGTATCTGGAAGGCGAGTTCCCCGCGACCAGCCCGCCGCCCTTCGAGGTGGACGACGGCGTGCGCTGCGTGCCGGCGGGCGGCATCGCGCGCCTCGACGAGCGCCCAAAGCGCTTCGCCATCATCGGCGCCGGCAAGACGGCCCTCGACGCCTGCGTCTGGCTGCTCGAGCAGGGCGTCGCGCCTTCCGCGATCCGCTGGATCAAGCCGCGGGAGGCGTGGTGGCTCAATCGCCGCTTCCAGCAGCCGCACGCCCTGCTCCCGGAGATGTACCGGGGCTTCGCGCTGCAGCTCGAGGCAATGGCGCAGGCACGCTCGATCGCCGAGGTCTTCGCGCGGCTGGAGTCCGAGGGCTTCTTCCTGCGCATCGATCGCAATGTCGCTCCCACCATGCTGCGCGGCGCGGTGATCAGCGAGGCCGAGCTCGCGCTGCTGCGCACGATCGAGGACGTGGTGCGCCTGGGGCACGTGCGAAAGATCGGCCGCCGCGAGATCATCCTCGACCACGGCCGCGTGCCGACGAGCGAAGACACGCTGCACGTGCACTGCTCGTCGCGAGGGCTGGCGCGGCGTCCGCTTCGGCCGATCTTCGAGGCCGGGCGGATCACCGTCCAGCCGTTCATGTGGAGCTTCGCCTGCTATCAGTTCGCCATCCTGGGCATCGTCGAGGCGTCCCTCGAAAGCGACGAGGAGAAGAATCACCTCTGCCGCGCCATCCCTCACTGGGACAGCGAGACTGACTACCTTGCGGCGTTCCTCGCCACGCTCGCGAACCAGCAGGCCCGGGCAACGCATCCGGCGCTCGCCGCCCGGGCGAAGGAGTCGCGGCTCAATCCGCTCGGCGGCATCGCCGGCCACGGCGATGCGCCGGAGGTGATCGAGGCTCGCGAGCGCATCAAACGCTTCGCGGCCGCGGCGACCGGCAACCTGGTGAAGCTCCTCGAGGCGAGCGGGAAACGACGTGGCGCGTGACGATGCCTTCATCCACGTCCCGCAGCTGCGCGGGCGGGTGACGCCGCCCGGGCAATCGCGCCTGCGGGTGACGCCCGAAGTTCTCGCCGCGTGGGACGAGCGCGCGCGCAAGGCCGGGCACCCGCAGAACTGGCGCCAGCCGAACGAAGCGCTCGAGAGATCACGGCGCGCCACTCTGGCGCAGCTCAGCGAGGGCGAGGACCTCTGGGTTTACGCCTATGGCTCGCTGATGTGGGATCCGAGCTTTCATTTTTCCGAAGTCAGGCTGGCGACGCTCGAAGGCTACGCGCGGCGCTTCTCGTATCGCTCCAGCCTGGGGCGCGGCACGCCGCAGCTGCCGGGGCTGATGCTGACGCTCGAGAAGGCGCCGGGCCGCTGCCACGGCCTCGTTTTCCGCATCGACGCGGCGATCGCCGACGCGGAGTCGCAGATCCTCTGGCGGCGCGAGATGCTGCGCGGCGGCTACGTGCCAACGCTCGCCCCGGTCGCGACCTCGCACGGCGAGGTGAGCGCCGTAGTGTTCGCCTGCAATGTCGCGCACCCGGACTATCTCGGCAGCCTGCCCCTCGGCGAGAAGGCGGCCGTGATCGCCCGCGCCGCCGGGTTCAACGGATCGAACCGCGCCTATCTCGAGCAGCTGGCCGAGATGCTCGAATGTGTGCAGGCCGAGGACGAGTATGTCAGCGAGCTGCTCGCCCAGGTCCGCGCGCTGGGGTAGACGCGCGCGTGCCGCCCGCCGCGGCGCTCGGCCGGCTCATCGCCTGCCACTCGTCGAGGGTGAGCACGCCGTTGAGATTGGTATCCGCTGAATAGAAGTCGCCGTGCTCGCCTGGATTGGCCGCCGCCCACCGCTCGAACTCGCTGCGCGAGATCCGGGCATCGCCGTTCACATCCGCCTGGGTGAAGCTGATGGCCGCTGCCGTCGCGGTGTCCGGCCCGGCGGCCGCCGTGGTAGTGTCCCGGCCCATCCATGCGCAGCCGCCCGCCGCGAGCGGCAGTAGGGAAATAGCGAGGATCGCGCTCGCCTTCATGGTGCACCCCGCCTTGCATGAATGATGCCCGCCCCGCAATGCGCCTTCGAAAGGCGACCCCGGAAGACGCCGGCGCGATCTCGCTACTGGTCCGTGCTGCCTACGAGCACTACATCGCGCGCATGGGCAAGCCGCCGCGGCCGATGCTCGAGGACTATGAGCGGGTGATCCGCGAGCACCAGGTCGTGCTCGCCGAGATCGGCGGCGCGCTCGCCGGCGTGCTGGTGCTCGGCAAGGCCGACGACGGATTCAAGATCATGAACGTGGCGGTCCACCCTGCCCGGCAGAAGAGCGGCGTCGGCAGGGCGCTTCTCGAGTTTGCGGAAGCCGAGGCGCGCGCGCTCGGTTACGACAGCATCCATCTTTCGACGAACGAGAAGATGACCGAGAACCAGGCGCTCTACGCGCGCATCGGCTATCGCGAATACGACCGGCGCGTGGAGGACGGCTACGGCCGGGTGTACATGCGAAAGCCGCTCGGGCGGAGCGAATAGCCGGCTGGAGTTCGGGCTCCGTCCCGGAACTAGTGGAGCTCGGCCTGCTGCACGCGCTCGCGCGTGTCCTTCACGTCGGAGGCGGAGACGGGCGAGGCGTGGTTGCCCCAGGCGCCGCGCAGGTAGGTGGCAAGGTCGGCGACGTCCTGGTCGGAGAGCTTCCAGTCGAAGGCGGGCATGGCGAGGCGGCTCGGGCTCGACTGCGTCGAGGCGATCTTCACGCCGCCGAGGATCATGTGCAGCATCGCGCCCGGCTCTTTTGCCTGCACCACG
>DASQYN010000421.1:0-6309 GCA_035639215.1 Burkholderiales bacterium | reverse complement strand
GATGCCCAGCACGGCGAGGATCAGGAGCGAGAGCTTCTGGAAGGGCCCGACGCCGAGCGGCAGCGAGACGTAGACGATCCGCATGAAGACGAACACGAACGCCAGGCTGCCGATGAGGCTCGTGGCCGCGATGACGCCGTAGCGGCGGTAGCGGCCGATGCGCATGAACAGCGCAAGATAGAGCGCCGTCGAGACGAAAAAGCCGGCCAGCGGGAGGACGAGCACGTAGGCCAGGGTCGCCGCGGCGCCCCCGGCGAGCAGGCGCGGATAGCGCGGCGCTTCCGCCGGCGCTTCGCCACTCGTCGCGGGCGGCGTCCTTGGCGCGGCGGAGCGCGAGGCGATGCGTGCGAGCAGCTCCCAGCCGCAGGCGAGCATCAGGAGGATGAGCACCGCCTTTGGCCAGAAGTCCGGTCCGAGCTCGCCCGGCCGCGGCGAATACGCGAAGTGGCTCGCATCGCGAAACAGGTACGCGGCGGCGACGAGCAGCGCCGCATACGGAGCCGCGGCCTTCAGCCTGCCTTGCATGCCCGCGCCGCGCTCAGTGCTGAGCCGCGCTCGCCTGCGCCGACTTCATGTCGGCGAGCTGCTTCTTGAAGTAGGCCTCCGCCTTGCCGGCCGGGATGTAGCTGTCCTTCGCGGCGTACTGGTTCTCGAGGAACTCCTTGTACTCTGGATGCGCGGCGACCTTCGCCATGGCGTCGCTCAGCGCCTTGATCCGCGCCGGCGGCGTCCCGGCCTTGACCACGAAGGAGCGGAACTGCGGCAGCGCGATGCGGTAGCCGAGCTCGTAGGAGCAGGGAACGTCGGCGAACGCCGGCAGCCGCTTGGTGCCGAACATGAGGATCGGGCGGATCTGCTGGTTGACGATGAACTGGCGCACGTCGCCCGCCTGCTCGTAGAGCGCGTCGACGTGGCCGCCGATCACCGACACGTAGCGCTCGCTCGGCTTGGCGTAGGGCACTTCCACGACCTTGATGCCCTTTGAAGCGAGGAAGGTAAGCGTCATGTCGTCCACGCTGCCGAAGCCGAGCGTGGCGACGCGCAGGGTGCCCGGCTTGGCGCGCGCCTCCTTCTCGAACTGCGCCCAGTCCTTGAACCGGCCGTTCTGTGCGACGAAGATGAACGAGGGCACCTGCATCATCACCGCCACCGGCCGGATGTCGTTCATGGTCCAGCGCGGCGACTGTCCGGCGAGCAGCGCGTTGGTGTCGGCGATGTAGACGGCCATCGCGTAGCCGTCGGCGTCGCCGGCGAGCAGCTTCGCCATGCCGGTGGCGCCGGTCGCCCCCGGCACGTTGAGCACCGGGAACGAGGTGCCGAGCGAGGGCTCCATCAGCTTGGAGGCGAGGCGCGCGAGCTGGTCGGCGCCGCCGCCGGGACCCCAGGGAACGATCATCTCGACCGGCCGGGAAGGGTACTTCTCCTGTGCGGAAACGGGCGCGGCGAGCGCAGCCGCAGCCGCGGCGAGCATCAAGCCCTTAAGCATGCGAATCCCCCTTGTTCATTTCGTCGTCTCCCCTTTTGCGGCAAGTCTCCCATAGGCGCACGACTCGTGGCAATTTGCTGCGGAAGAATTTGCAATATTTCCTGCGCCGCGCGCGGCGGATCGCACGATGAATTGGCGTATGCTCGGCCGCCGTGGAAGCGCCCGCCCGAGCCTTCGTCACTCCTAGCACGCTCTGGCGCGGCCGCGCCTATCCGCTCGGCGCGAGCTGGGACGGCAGCGGGGTCAACTTCGCGCTCTTCTCCAAGCACGCGGAGCGTGTGGAGCTCTGCCTGTTCGATCCCAAGGGGCGGCGGGAAGTGGAGCGCATCGCGCTCGTCGATCGCACCGACTTCGTCTGGCACGGCTACCTGCCCGATGCGCGCCCGGGCCTGCTCTACGGCTATCGCGTGTACGGCCTGCACGATCCGGACCGCGGTCACCGCTTCGATCCGTCGCGTGTGCTGCTCGATCCTTATGCGCGGCTCATCAAGGGCAAGATTTCCGCCGGGCTCGGGCGCTGCCAGGTGGTCGACAGCGCGTTCAGCTGGGGCGACGACCGCCCGCCGCGCACCGCGTGGCAGGACACCGTGATCTACGAGCTGCACGTGCGCGGCTTCACGATGCAGCATCCCGACGTCCCCGAGCAGCTGCGCGGCACGTACGCCGGCCTCGCCACCGCGCCGGTCATCGAGCATCTGAAGCGCCTCGGCGTAACGGCCGTGGAGCTGCTGCCGGTGCACGCCTTCGTCGACGAGAAGCGCCTGCTCCAGCACGGGCTGCGCAACTTCTGGGGCTACAACCCGATCGGCTTCTTCGCCCCGGAGCTGCGCTACTCGGCGAGCGGCGCGCTCTACGAGTTCAAGACGATGGTAAAGACGCTGCACGCCTCGGGCATCGAGGTGATCCTCGACGTGGTCTACAACCATACCGGCGAAGGCGACCAGAGCGGGCCGACGCTCGCCTTCCGCGGCCTCGACAACGCCATCTATTACCGGCTCGACCCCGAGCATCCGCGCCGCTACCTCAACTTCACCGGCACCGGCAACAGCTTCAACACCGCGCACCGCGTGCCGTTGCAGCTGGTCATGGACAGCCTGCGCTACTGGGTCGAGGAGATGCACGTCGACGGCTTTCGCTTCGATCTCGCGCCGACCCTCGCGCGGCGCGCCCAGGAATTCGACCGCAACAGCGCCTTCCTCGCCGCCGTGCGTCAGGACCCGGTCGTCTCGCAGGTCAAGCTCGTCGCCGAGCCCTGGGACATCGGCGAGGGCGGCTATCAGCTCGGCAACTTTCCCCCGGGCTGGTCGGAGTGGAACGACCGCTATCGCGACGCGCTGCGCGCGTACTGGCGCGGCGACGGCGCAATGATCGGCGAGCTCGCCTCGCGGCTTTCCGGATCGAGCGATATCTTCCAGCGCGCCGGGCGCAATCCCACGGCGAGCGTCAACTTCGTCACCTCGCACGACGGCTTCACCCTGCACGACCTGGTGAGCCACGAGCGCAAGCACAACGAGGCGAACCTCGAGGCGAACCGCGACGGCGGCGACGACAACCGCAGCTGGAACTGCGGCATCGAAGGGCCGAGCGACGCCCCGCACGTGCGCCGCAGCCGCGAGCAAAGCAAGCGCAACCTGCTCGCGACGCTGTTCTTCTCGCAAGGCGTGCCGATGCTCGTCGCCGGCGACGAGATGGGCCGCACGCAGCGCGGCAACAACAACGCCTATTGCCAGGACAACGAGCTGTCCTGGGTGGACTGGCAGCTCGATGCGGACGCCGAGGAATTGCTCGGCTTCGTGAGGACGCTCGTGCATCTGCGGCGGCGTCATCCGGCGCTGCGCCGGCGCACTTATCCCAAGCCGAGCGACGTGAGCTGGCTGACGCCGCAGGGCGGCGAGATGAGCGAGGCGGACTGGAACCTGCCGTTCGCGCGCTGCCTGGGGATGCTGCTGCTCGGCGACCGGCTCGCCGAGCGCGACGCCTACGGCGCGCCGATCGAGGACGACGACCTGCTCATCCTCGTCAACGCGCACCACGAGCCGATCTCGTTCCGGCTGCCCTCGGGCGGATGGACGGCGCTCGTCGACACCGCCGGCGCGCCCGAGACGGGGGAAGAAATCTATGCCCTGAAAGACCGCTCCGCGGCGCTGCTCGCTAGACCCAGGCCGCGAGCCCGAGCTCGAACGGATGGGTGAGCAGCTCGTGCTTGGGATAGACGCGAATGCGGTAGTCGAGCCGGCCCGATAGCCCCGGCTTGAGGTCGAGCCGGTAGCGCTGCTCGGCCTTTCCGCCCTGGCTGTCCGGCATCGCACCGCCCGGTGCGAGCGCGTGCACGTGCTCGACCGGCTGCGCGTCGCGCAGCTCGCGCGTGAGCAGCAGCTCCACCGTCACGTCGGCGGGCTCGAGGCCGTTCAGCTTCACCGCCACTTCCACCGGAATCGACTCGCCGAACTCGATGCGCGCCGGCGGCGTATCGACGCGGCGGGCCAAGACGCCCGGCCAGGCGGCGCGCACGCGCGCCTTCCACGCCGCGACGTTCTTCGCCCCCGCATAGCCGTCGGCGACATAGCGATGCCCCTGGCGCGAGGCCGGCAGGTAGTACTTGGAGACGTACTCGCCGAGCATGCGCGAGGCGTCGTAGCGCGGCAGGAGCGAGGCCATCGAGCGCTTCGCCATGTGGATCCACTGTGCCGAATAGCCGCCCTCCGTCCTGCGGTAGTAGAGCGGGATCACGCGGTCGATCAGCAGCTCGTAGAGTGTGCGCGCTTCCTCGCGGTCGCGCCGGTGCTGGTCGAGGTGCGGGCTGGCGGGCTTGATCGCCCAGCCGTTCTCGCCGTCGTAGCCTTCGTCCCACCAGCCGTCGAGGATGGACAGGTTCACCACGCCGTTCATGCCGGCCTTCATGCCGGAAGTGCCCGACGCCTCCAGCGGATGCACCGGATTGTTGAGCCAGACGTCGACGCCGGAAACCAGGCGGCGTGCGATGTGCAGGTCGTAGCCCTCGAGAAAAAGCAGCCGCCCCTGGAACTCCTCCTGGCCCGACATGTGGACCAGCTGGCGGATCAGCTCCTGGCCGGGCTCATCGGCCGGATGCGCCTTGCCCGAGAAGAGGAACACCACCGGCCGCTCGCGGTCGCCGGCGATGCGGCGGAACTGGTCGAGGTCGTTGAAGAGCAGCGTGGCGCGCTTGTAGGTGGCGAAGCGGCGGCCGAAGCCGATCGTCAGGACGTTCGGCTTCCCCGGATCGCAGTAGCGCAGCAGCCGCTCGATGTGCGATTCGCTCGAATGGTTGCGCGTATGCTGCGCCGTGACGCGGTGGCGGATCATGTGCAGCAGGCGCGCCTTGATGTCCTGCCGCACGCTCCAGAAGATGTGGTCGGGAATGTCGCGGATCTTCTCCCAGATGCCCGGATAGCCGAGCCGGTGCATCCATCCCACGCCCAGGAAGCGGTCGAGCACCTCGCTCCACTCCGGCGCGAGGAAGGTTGTGACGTGCACGCCGTTGGTCACGTAGCCGACCGGGTTCTCTTCCGGCGACACGTCCGGCCAGTAGTCCTTGAGCAGCGTCTGCGAGACGTGGCCGTGGATGCGCGAAACGCCGTTCTGGTAGCGCGAGCCGCGGATCGCGAGCGCCGTCATGTTGAAGTCGCCGCCCGAGGGCGGGTGGGCGAGCGCCGCCAGCCGCTCGGGACCTCCGCCCAGCTCGCCGAAGCAGCTCTTGAGATAAGGCAGCACCGTGGCGTCGCCGAACTGGTCGTGTCCGGCGGGCACCGGCGTGTGCGTGGTGAAGATGGTGCTCGTCGCGACCGCTTCGATCGCCGTGTCGAACGTCTGGCCCTCGGCGACGAGCGCGCGCAGCCGCTCGAGGATCATGAACGCGGCGTGGCCCTCGTTGATGTGCCAGACGGTCGGCTTGAGGCCCATCGCCGCGAGGGCCTTCACGCCGCCCACGCCGAGCACCAGCTCCTGATCCAGGCGCGTCGTGCGGTCGCCGCCGTAGAGCCGGTAGGTGATGGCGCGGTCGCGCTCGCTGTTCTCCGCGAGATCGGTGTCGAGGAGATAGAGCCGCACGTGGCCGATGCGCGCCTCCCAGACCTTGCAGACCAGGCGCCGTCCCGGGAAGGCGAGCTCGACGGTGAGCTCGCGGTCGTCCTTTTTCACCGGCTCGATCGGCAGATCGCTGAACTCGGAATCGTGGTACTCGGCGCGCTGCTTGCCTTCGGCGTCGATGGTCTGCACGAAATAGCCCTGCCGGTAGAGCAGGCCCATGGCGACGAAAGGCAGGTGGAAGTCGCTCGCCGCCTTGCAGTGGTCGCCGGCGAGGATGCCGAGGCCGCCCGAGTAGATGGGCAGGCTCTCGTGCGCGCCGAACTCGGCGCAGAAGTAGGCGACCAGGTCGTCGGGGCGGAAGCCGCCCGAGTTCTGCTTGAACGGCGGCTCGGCGTGGTAGGCGTCGAAGGCAGCCAGCACGCGCGTCAGGCTGTCGAGGAACGCCGGATCGCCGGAGGCGTCGAGCAGGCGCTGCTCGTCGATGCGCTTGAGCATCGCCTTTGGACTGTGGCCGACGGCGTCCCAGAGCGCGGGATTCAGGCGCGCGAAGATGGCGCGCGTCGGCCGATCCCAGCTGTACCAGAGGTTCGCGGCCAGCTCCTGGAGCCGGGCGAGGCGCTTCGGAATCCTCGGATTGACTTCGAGCGTGTAACAGGTCGGTGGCTGCATGCGCTTGACGCTACGCGGCTTTCACTGCGGGTTGGTACGCGCCGCGTGCGAAGCGACCGATTCTACCCAAACAATGTGGCTTGACTACCGGCGATCGCGTGCCGGTC
>DASQYN010000420.1:0-8660 GCA_035639215.1 Burkholderiales bacterium | reverse complement strand
GCCGCGGTCGAGGCCGCGCTCGCCCTGCACGAAGAGCTCGAAGACGCGCGGCAGGAGCTCGGGCTCGATTCCCGAGCCGTCGTCTTCGACCACGATCCTCGCCTCGCCGTCCTCGGCGAGCGCGCCGATGCGGATGCGGCCGCCCTCCGGCGTGTACTTGCAGGCGTTGTTCAGCAGGTTGGAGAAGATCTGCGACAGGCGCGCCGCGTCGCCGGAGAGCCAGACCGGCCGCGGCGTCACCTCCACCGTGAGGCGCTGGCTGCGCGCCTCGACGAGCGGGCGCACGGTCTCGACGCTCTGCTGCACCACCTTGAGCAGCTCGACCGGCTCCTTCCTCAGCACGATCTTGCCCTGGCTGATGCGCGACACGTCGAGCAGCTCGTCCACCAGGCGGGCGAGCAGGCGCGCCTGGCGGTCGATCACGTCGCGCGCCATGGCGAGCGTCGCGTCGGGCGGCGCGACGCGCCGGATCACTTCCACCGCGTTGCGGATCGGCGCGAGCGGGTTGCGCAGCTCGTGCGAGAGCATGGCGAGGAACTCGTCCTTGCGCCGGTTCGCGTCCTGCAGCTCCTCCTCGGCCTGGCGCGAGCGGGCGATCTCGCGCTTCAGGCTGCGGTAGAGCCGCGCGTTGTCGAGCGCGATCGCCGAGCGCCCGAGCAGCTCCTCGAGCAGGCCGCGCTCGCCGGGCAGCCGGCCGGCGAAGCCGAGCGCGCAGGCGCCGATCACCCGGTCGCCCACGAGCAGCGGGTGGCACAGCGTCGCGGAGAGGCCCTCGGCCGCTTCGCCCTCCGAGCTCCTGCCCTGCTTCAGCACCCTTTCCAGGGCGCTCTCGAGCGGCGGCGGCACGAACTCGGAGGGCGCGCTGAGCGTCGTGAACTGCCCCGGCTCCTTCTCGACGCGCAGCGCCGCCACGTCGCACACGTGCGGCACGACGAGGTCGAGCAGCTTCCTCATGCCCTGCTCGAGATCGAGCGAGGCGCCGAGCTCGTGGCTCGCGTGCGCGAGGAAGTTGGAGCGGCGGGTCGCCTCCTCCGCCGAGCGGCGCGCCGCCTCGGCCTCGGCCATCGCCTTGGTGCGGCTCTGCATCTTGTACAGGTCGACGAACACCTTGACCTTGCTGCGCAGCACGTCGGCGCGCACCGGCGAGAGGATGTAGTCGACGGCGCCGAGCGAGTAGCCCGCCGCGGTCTGCATCTCGTCGGCGTAGGCGGTGACGAAGATGATCGGCGTGTGCGCCGACTTCTTGTACTGGCGGATCAGCTTCGCCGTCTCCAGGCCGTCGATGTCCGGCATGTTGACGTCGAGCAGGATCACCGCGAACTCGCGGTTCAGGATCTCGCGCAGCGCCTCCGAGCCCGAGCGCACCATCACCAGGTTCTGCCCGAGCTCCTCGAGGATCGACTCGAAGACGAGCAGCTTCTCGGGCAGGTCGTCGACGACCAGGATGTTGGCTTTTTCTTCGCTCATGTCGTGAAAAAGGGGTCAGGACCCTTTTTCGGCTCCTTGTCGCGTATTGGGAAAAAGGGTCCTGACCCCTTTTTCACCGATGCAGCCATCCTCTGAGCACCGACAGCAGGTGCAGCCGGTCCACCGGCTTCGACAGGTAGTCCCAGGCGCCGGCTTCGATGCACTTCTCGCGGTCGCCCTTCATCGCCTTGGCGGTGACGGCGATGATCGGCAGGTCGCGGCCGCGCGGCAGCCGGCGCATCTCCTGGATGGTGGTGATGCCGTCCATCTCCGGCATCATGATGTCCATCAGCACGATGTCGATCTCGGCGTCGCGCTGCACGATGCTGATCGCGTCGCGGCCGTTGTTCGCCGAGACCACCTCCATGCCCTCCTCGTCGAGCACCGTGGCGAGGGCGAAGATGTTGCGCATGTCGTCGTCGACCAGCAGCGCGCGCTTCTTCTCCAGCACCCGGTGCGAGGTGTGCAGCTCCTCGAGCGCGCGGCGCTCCTCCTCGGACATCGAGGCGGTGCTGCGATGGACGAAGAAATAGATGTAGTCGAGCAGCCGCTCGGTGGTGCGCGCCTCGCGCAGCGCGAACGCGCCGTCGCTCGAGCGCCAGCGCCCGAGCGTCTCCTCGCCGCGCGCGCCGAAGAATACCACCGGCAGCAGCCGCATCACCGGCTTCTGCTCGAGGGCGATCAGCACGTCGCGCGGCTCGAGGCCGGCGGCCGACTCGTCGATCACCAGGCAGTCGATGCGCGCGCCGGCGAGGATCTGGTGCGCCTCCTCGCGCGACCAGGCGACCAGCATGCCGATGTCGGCGGCGCCCAGCCGCTCGACCACCTCGGCGCGCACCCGGCTCTCGGGCATCATCAGCAGCACCTGGCGCGAGGGCCGGGCGACGAACTCGCCGAGCTCCTCGATCGCCTGGTCGACCAGATCGCGCGAGGTGAGCGGCTTGGCGATGAAGCCGATCGCCCCGGAGTTGAGCGCGCGGTCGCGCGCGTCGTCAGTGCTCACCACGCACACCGGGATGTGGCGCGTCGCGAGGTCGGCCTTCAGCCGCTCGAGCACCCGCCAGCCCTGCATGTCGGGCAGGTAGATGTCGAGGGTCATCACCGCGGGCTGGTACTCGCGCAGCATCGCGAGCGCCGCCGCGCCGGTGCCCGAGACCACGCCCTTGAAGCCCTTCTGTCGCGCCGCCTCGAGCAGGATCTTGGCGAAGCCGAGGTCGTTCTCGACGATCAGCACCACCTTGTCGCCGGGCTGGATGTCGTCGCGGTCGTCGCCCGCCTCGTTGACGAAGGGCACCGCCACCTCCTCCTCGGAGGAGAGCGCCTCGGTCGGCGCGCTCGCCGGCGCCGGGCTCTCGACCTCGGGCGCGCTGCGCAGCCGCGGCGCGCGGGAGGGTGCCCGGTTCGGCGCGTAGGTGAGCGGCAGGTAGAGCGTGAACACGCTGCCCGAGCCGGGCGCGCTCACCAGCTTGATCTCGCCGCCGAGCAGCTTGGAGAGCTCGCGCGAGATCGCCAGGCCGAGCCCCGTGCCGCCGTACTTGCGCGAGGTCGAGCCGTCGGCCTGCTGGAACGCCTCGAAGATGATCTGCTGCTTCTCCGGCGAGATGCCGATGCCGGTGTCGCTGACCTTGAAGGCGATCACGTGGTCGGCGCCTTCCAGCGCCTCGCAGTCCTTCGACCAGCCCGACACCGCCGGGGCGATCGCGATCGAGACGTGGCCGACATGCGTGAACTTGAACGCGTTGGAGAGCAGGTTCTTGATGATCTGCTGCAGGCGCTTGATGTCCGTGAACATGGTCCTCGGCAGGTTGCCGTCCACCGCGACGCGGAAGTCCACCTTCTTCGTCTCGGCGACGTGCCGGAAGGTGCGCTCGACGTAGCGCTGCAGGTCGTCGAAGCGCAGCTCGGAAGGCTCCACCGCCACCGTGCCGGACTCGATCTTCGACAGGTCCAGTATGTCGGCGATCAGCGCCAGCAGCTCGTTGCCCGAGGAATGGATGGTCTTCGCGAACTCGACCTGCTTCGCGTTCAGGTTGCCGTCCGGGTTGCGCGACAGCTGGTCGGAGAGGATCAGCAGGTTGTTGAGCGGCGTCCGCAGCTCGTGCGACATGTTGGCCAGGAACTCGGACTTGTACTTCGAGGTGAGCGCGAGCTGCGAGGCCTTCTCCTCCAGCGCCTGGCGCGCCAGCTCGACCTCGCGGTTCTTCCTTTCCACCTCCTCGTTCTGGTGCGCGAGCAGGCGCGCCTTCTCCTGCAGCTCCTCGTTGGTCTGCTGCAGCTCGACGGCGAGCGACTGCGACTGCTTGAGCAGGTTCTCCGTGCGCGTGTTCGCCTCGATCGTGTTGATCACGATGCCGATCGATTCGGTGAGCTGGTCGAGGAACGCCTGGTGCGCGGGGTTGAAGCGCTCGAGCGAGGCGAGCTCGATGACGCCGCGCACCTGGCCCTCGAACACGACCGGCAGCACCAGCACGTCGGCCGCCGACTGCTCCGAGAGGCCGGTGGTGACGCGGAACGCGCTCGACGCCACGCCGGAGAGCGTCAGCTTCTTCTTCTCGATGGCGCACTGACCGACCAGGCCTTCGCCGAGGTCGACCTCCTTGCCGTGCGCGCCCTTGCCGCCGGAGGCGTAGCTCGCCAGCAGACGCAGCTTGGTATTCTCGTCGGACAGGACGTAGAACTCGGCCTGCTGGGCGCCCACCACGGGCGCCAGCTCGGAGAGGATCATCTGGCCGACCGCCATCAGGTCGCGCTGGCCCTGCAGCATCCGCGAGAACTTGGCGAGGTTGGTCTTCAGCCAGTCCTGCTCGGTGTTCTTCTGCGTGGTGTCGCGCAGGTTGCGGATCATCTCGTTGATCGTGTCCTTGAGCGCCGCCACCTCGCCCTGCGTCTCGACCGAGATCGAGCGCGTGAGGTCGCCCTGCGTCACCGCGGTCGCCACCTCGGCGATCGCGCGCACCTGCGTGGTGAGGTTCGCCGCGAGCTCGTTCACGTTCTCCGTGAGGTCCTTCCAGGTGCCCGCCGCGCCGGGCACCTTCGCCTGGCCGCCGAGCTTGCCCTCGACGCCCACCTCGCGCGCCACGGTCGTCACCTGCTCGGCGAACGTGGCGAGCGTGTCGGTCATGTTGTTGATGGTCTCGGCGAGCGCCGCGATCTCGCCCTTCGCTTCCACGGTCAGCTTCTGCTTCAGGTCGCCGTTCGCCACCGCCGTCACCACCTTGGCGATGCCGCGCACCTGTGAGGTGAGGTTGGAGGCCATCGAATTGACGTTGTCGGTGAGGTCCTTCCACACCCCCGACACGCCCTGCACGTCGGCCTGGCCGCCCAGCTTGCCTTCCGTCCCGACTTCCCTGGCGACCCGGGTGACTTCCGCGGCAAAAGAGCGAAGCTGGTCCACCATCGTGTTGATGGTCGATTTCAGCTCCAGCACCTCGCCCTTCACGTCCACCGTGATCTTCTTGGAGAGGTCGCCGGCCTGCACCGCCTTCGTCACGTCGGCGATGTTCCTCACCTGCGAGGTGAGGTTGGAGGCCATGAAGTTCACCGACTCGGTGAGGTCCTTCCAGGTGCCCGAGACGCCCTGCACGTCGGCCTGGCCGCCGAGCTTGCCTTCGGTGCCGACCTCGCGCGCCACCCGCGTCACTTCCGCGGCGAAGGAGCGCAGCTGGTCGACCATCGTGTTGATGGTGCTCTTCAGCTCGAGCACCTCGCCCTTCACGTCGACCGTGATCTTCTTCGACAGGTCCCCGGCCTGCACCGCCTTCGTCACGTCGGCGATGTTCCTCACCTGCGAGGTGAGGTTGGAGGCCATGAAGTTCACCGACTCGGTGAGGTCCTTCCAGGTGCCGGCCACGCCCTGCACGTCGGCCTGGCCGCCCAGCTTGCCTTCCGTGCCCACCTCGCGCGCTACGCGCGTCACCTCGGCGGCGAAGGAGCGCAGCTGGTCCACCATCGTGTTGATGGTGTTCTTCAGCTCGAGAATTTCGCCTTTGACGTCCACCGTGATTTTCTTCGACAGGTCTCCCGCGGCCACCGCCTTCGTCACGTCGGCGATGTTCCGCACCTGCGAGGTGAGGTTCGCCGCCATGAAGTTCACCGACTCGGTGAGGTCCTTCCAGGTGCCGGCCACGCCCTGAACGTCGGCCTGGCCGCCGAGCTTGCCCTCGGTGCCGACTTCCCGCGCCACGCGCGTCACCTCGGCGGCGAAGGAGCGCAGCGTGTCCACCATCGTGTTGACGGTGTTCTTCAGCTCCAGAATCTCGCCTTTGACGTCCACCGTGATCTTCTTCGAGAGGTCGCCCGCCGCCACCGCCGTGGTCACTTCCGCAATGTTCCTCACCTGCGAGGTGAGGTTGCCGGCCATCGAGTTCACCGAGTCGGTCAGGTCCTTCCAGGTACCCGACACGCCCTGCACGTCGGCTTGCCCGCCGAGTCTTCCCTCAGTTCCTACTTCTCTGGCGACCCGTGTGACTTCGGCAGCAAACGACGAGAGCTGGTCCACCATCGTGTTGATGGTGTTCTTCAGCTCGAGAATCTCGCCTTTCACGTCCACTGTGATCTTCTTCGACAGGTCGCCCGCCGCCACCGCCTTCGTCACGTCGGCGATGTTGCGCACCTGCGAGGTGAGGTTGCGCGCCATGGAGTTCACGTTGTCGGTGAGGTCCTTCCAGACGCCCGACACGCCGCGCACCTCGGCCTGGCCGCCGAGCGAGCCTTCGGTTCCGACCTCGCGCGCCACGCGCGTCACCTCGGCGGCGAACGACGAGAGCTGGTCCACCATCGTGTTGATGGTGCTCTTCAGCTCCAGCACCTCGCCCTTGGCGTCCACGGTGATCTTTCTCGACAGGTCGCCCGCCGCCACCGCCTTCGTCACGTCGGCGATGTTCCGCACCTGGGAAGTGAGGTTGCCGGCCATCGAGTTCACCGAGTCGGTGAGATCTTTCCACGTTCCGGAAACTCCCGGGACGTCGGCCTGGCCGCCCAGCCTTCCCTCCGTGCCGACCTCGCGCGCCACCCGCGTCACCTCGGCGGCGAACGAGGAAAGCTGGTCCACCATCGTGTTCACGGTGTTCTTCAGCTCGGCGATCTCGCCCTTCACGTCCACCGTGATCTTCTTCGAGAGATCGCCCGCGGCCACCGCCTTCGTCACGTCGGCGATGTTCCGCACCTGCGAGGTGAGGTTCGCCGCCATGAAGTTCACGCTTTCCGTCAGATCCTTCCAGGTGCCGGCCACGCCCTGCACGTCCGCCTGGCCGCCAAGCTTGCCCTCGGTGCCGACTTCCCGCGCCACGCGCGTCACCTCGGCGGCAAAGGAGCGCAGCTGGTCCACCATCGTGTTGATCGTGGACTTGAGCTCCAGCACCTCGCCCTTCACATCCACGGTGATCTTGCGGGAGAGGTCGCCCGCGGCCACCGCCTTCGTCACGTCGGCGATGTTGCGCACCTGCGACGTGAGGTTGCCCGCCATGGAGTTCACGGAGTCGGTGAGGTCCTTCCACGTGCCCGAGACGCCTTCCACCCGCGCCTGGCCGCCCAAGATTCCCTCCGTGCCGACCTCCCGGGCGACCCGGGTCACCTCCGCGGCGAACGAGCGCAGCTGGTCCACCATCGTGTTGATGGTGGATTTCAGCGTCAGGAACTCGCCCTTCACGTCGACGTCGATCTTCTTCGACAGGTCGCCCTTCGCCACGGCGGTCGTCACGTCGGCGATGTTCCTCACCTGCGAGGTGAGGTTCGACGCCATGGAGTTCACGTTGTCGGTGAGGTCCTTCCAGACGCCCGAGACGCCTTTCACCTTCGCCTGTCCGCCGAGCTTGCCCTCGGTGCCGACCTCGCGCGCGACCCGCGTCACCTCGGCCGCGAAGTTGCCGAGCTGCTCCACCATCTTGTTGATGGTCTTGGCGTTCCTCAGGAACTCGCCTTCCAGGGGCCGGCCGTCCATCTCGAGCGCCATCGATTTGGAGAGGTCGCCCTGCGCCACCGCGCCGATCACGCGTGCCGCCTCGTTGGTGGGATGCACGAGGTCGTCGATCAGCGAGTTGATGTTCTCCACCGACTGCGCCCAGAAGCCGCGCGCCTGGGGCAGCGCGGCGCGCCGCTTGAGCTTGCCTTCCTTGCCGACCGCCTGCGAGAGCTTCGCCAGCTCCTCGGCCATCGCCACGTTCTGCTCGACGAGGTCGTTGAACACGTCCGCCACCTTGCTGAAGCCGACGCTTCCGGCGAGCGGCAGCTTGGCCGAGGGATCGCCCCGGCGAAGGGCGACGAGCGCGGAATGGATGAGCGCCAGCTCCTCGGTATGCCCGACGGCGCTGGCGGCGGAATCTTTCAGTGGCAGGTTCACGGGCGCTCCCTTTTCTGGCCGGGAAAAAACTGTCGGAGCGTATCCCACAGAGCCTGTAGAAGTGGCCCGAGTCTGCTGTAGTTGGATCGACTACATCGCGGGCTGGGAGCGAGCGCCTCTCTGCATCAGATAGCGAAGAACCAATCCAATGTCACTTTCTGTAGGGCAAACCACTACAGGAAAAAACGCGCCGCGCAGCTTGCCGTGTCACTCGTCGTCGATATGATCGACGGGTGGGCGAGCACTCTCATCAACCGGCTGCCAGCGCGCAACCCCGGCGCCGGCTGCGCATCGTGGTGGCCGACGACGACCGCGACGCGGTGGTCACGCTCGCGACTATCCTGCAGCACGAGGGGCACGAGGTGCGCGAGGTCTATCGCGGCTCCGAGGTCCTGCAGATGGTGCGCGACTTCGACCCGGATGCCGCGCTGATCGACATCGGCATGCCGGGCATGACGGGCTACGACGTGGCGCGCGAGATCCGCCATCTCTTCGGCAAGCGCCCGACGCTCATCGCGGTGACCGGATGGAAGAAGACCTCGGACAGGATCCTCGCGCAGATCGCCGGCTTCGACCACCACCTCGCGAAGCCCTTCGAGGCCGACGCGCTGCTAGCGCTGCTCGCCCAGCCCTCGGTCGGCGAGCGTTAGGTTCCGGCCCACGAGATCCAGCAACGCGTCGACGGCGAAGGGCTTCTGCAGGCAGCCGACGCCCAGGGTGCGCGCGCCGCTCGCCAGGCCCTCGTGCCCGGTGATGAAGATCACCGGCAGGCGGCGCAGCTGGTCGTCGGCCGACAGGCCGGCGACGAATTCCAGGCCGCCGCGATAGGGCAGAGCGACGTCGACCACCACGAGGT